>SYLK01000498.1 GCA_005809115.1 Planctomyces sp.
CCTGGGGCGGCACGGATGAGTTCGGATACCGGGCCGTCGATGGAATGGTGCACCTGCATGATCTGCACTCCACAATGCTGCATCTGCTGGGCCTGGATCATACGCGGCTGACATGGCCGCATGCCGGACGCGATTACCGACTGACCGATGTCCACGGCCGCATTGTGTCGGAGATCCTCGCCTGATGAAGCTGCCAGCCAGGCTGTCTGAACCCGTCAGAGTCGGAGTTGTCGGTCTGGGGCGATTCGGTCGCCTGCACGCGCTGACGCTGCAGAGCCTCAGTGAAGCACAGCTCGTGGCACTTGTTGCCCGGCGCCCCGAGAGTCTGGCAGCTGTGGCTCACGATCTGCCGGGTGTCCCGGGCTGGACCAGTCTCCAGCAGGCACTGGCCGAGTCGGATGCCGAAGCCTGGGTCGTGGCCTGTACAACGGCGGACCACGTTCACGTCACCCGGCAGCTGCTGGAAGCCGGAAAGAAAGTGCTGCTGGAAAAACCGATTTCCGACAGCCTCGAAGAAGCCCTCGAACTGACTCCGCTGGTTCAGCCCGACTCCGGCAATCTGATGGTGGGACATCTGGTCCTGTTCAATACCGAATTTCAGCATCTGCTGTACGAAGTGCGGCAGCGTGGCCCGATCTCGTTTCTGCAGTGCGTGCGACACCGTCCGGCCAGCATCGTCAGGCAGTTCGCCGGCGAGCATCCGCTGCACGCCGTGATGGTCCACGACCTGTACTCGGCACAGGTCATGCTGAATCGGGCAGAACCGAATCGGTTCAGTGCGCGCTGTCACCGCACCTGTGATGGAGCGATTGATCTCGCCCTGGCCGAGCTGGGCTGGCCCGGTGGCACGGTTGCGTCGTTTGCCGCTTCGTACCTTACACCTGAGGGCATGCCGCCGCGAGGGTTTGACCGCACCGAAGTCTTCGGCGTCGGCTGGTCGGCCAGAATTGAGCCGAATCCCCGTCCGATTCAGGTCTGGGACACGCAGGCCCGATGGCCGCAGGCTCTGGAAATCCATGCCACAGCCACGGTTGCTGCCGGAATGATGGCGGAGGAACTGCGGTGCTTCTGCCGCGTTGTCCGATGGCGGCAGCAGGCTCCCGTCGGCACCACGTACACGGACGCAATCCAGGTCCAGCGCTGGATGAAGACATTGGCAGACTGCGCCAACGCCGGGGAATGAATCGGCACACTGCCGGTGCGCAGACCGGTGCGGAGACCGAAGCGGAACTCAAATCGCTCCGCCACGGTTCTGTCCCCGATACTCCGTCCGAAAATAATCGCTGGAGACGTCAAGGCACTGCGGTCGCCCCGGTTGCCACGGGAATTCTCATTCCAGCGGCAGCCCCGCAGCCTCAGTCACACGATTGAACCAGGCGCAACTCGCGACATGATTGATCACCTGAACGACCCTGGCCGGACCTGAGGACTTCAGTGCGACAGCCGCGTCCTCATCCGTGGCCGCAATCGGTGATGCGGCAAGGTTTCTTGCGAATCGGAACAATGCCTGATCAGCCTCACTCAGTTCCCTCCAGTCGCCATCCAACGCAAAGATCTGATCCTCTGACTGCCCCAGAGTCAGCAGTTTCCTGTAGGCCTGCCCCACAGCGTACCACGCGCGATCCTGTCGTGCGGTAATCCAGTTCAGCTGTGCCTTCTGCAGTTCGGTCAGATCACCCGTTTGCCTTTCGCGTGAGGTCAGACTTGCCAGCCGGCCTCGCCCTTCATTTGGGAAATTGGCGATCAGTCGCACCCAGTTCGTCACAGGTATCGTTTGCTCTGACTCCTTGAGCCAGGCAGCTGCCAGGCTCTCATCGACCAGCGGCATACGTGCCGTCCGTTCTGCGGCAGCCTTAATGCGTTCCTGCACAACTTCACGTGTTTCTGGCTCGGGCCGAGTCGACAGGACCTGTCCGGTTGGCTTCCCACGAAAGATCTCGAGTGGTGCCACAATGGACACGGCCTTCCGGAATCTGTCCGAAGTCGGCGTGACAAAGGTATCTGACTGCTCTGCTGCAACCGCGGGAACACCAGAGTCAGCACGCAGGCGGAATGTATTTCCTGCCGACTGTCGCACACCAATTCCCTCCTTCCATCGATTGATCGCATTGTTGCCGCCGACAGACATGGTCATCTCAAGAATCTGGAGTGGTGTATAGTGCTCTGCAACACTCGAGATAATCTCATCGGACAGGCGATGGGGTTCGAATGTCAGCAGTCGGGCGTACGCAAAAGCGGCCTGTTCAGATTCGCTGTACACCGACCAGTCGGCGTCGAGCGCCGCGATCGAATCGTCCGACATTCCAACTTCTGAAAGCTTCCATTCCTGATGTCCGAGGCAGTACTGACAATTGTTCGTTCGAGCGACGATCCAGAATAACATGGTCTTGAACTGATACGTCAGAGTCATATTCTCGTCGGCATTCCGTCTGAAATCCCTGCGTGGCGTGTTCGCCCCAGGCGAATTGCCCGTCCGCTGTGCACCTTTCTCGCCGCCGGAGCCGGATCGAATACCACCGGCTCCAAAAACAGTTCCTTCCGCCGGGGGAACGTAGTGGTAACGCAGCCGACTCTCGTAATTGTCAGCACGTTCGGCCAGTTCGTGTTTCTCCTCATCACTCAGCTGCGGCAGTGGGATGCGGTGGGGACGCCGCTTCATGTCTTCCAGCAGCTCCTTCATTTCGGTCCGTGTTGCCGGCACCGGACGTGGAGTCTTCACCGGATTATCGGCATGACATACAGACGTCCCCAGCACAGCAATTGTCAGCGACAATACGATTCGCCTCATCATCATGTTTCCTTTCATTCAGGGGAG
>SYLK01000499.1 GCA_005809115.1 Planctomyces sp.
GCGTCTCCTTCCCCCGCGCTGGGTGATGTCGTTTTTTGTCGGCCGAGCCGAAAACGATTTCGGCGGTGTGGTCAGCGTTTCCAGCGACTACCAGGCTCAATCATTCAGCGGCGCCGGCAACCAGCACAGTGAAATCGCGCGGGGAATGGTTGAGTTCAGCGATAGAGTTCGGCCAGCCCTCCCCTCTACACGCGCAGGTAGACCGTGACGACGACAACGGCCGAACTGAGGGCGGCCGAACAGACCGAAACCACATGCCCCCAGGATGACATCGATCGGCTGCCCCCGCCGGAACGCGCCACCCTGGCCGAGTGCGCAGCGAACGCCCCGGCGAGGCAGAGCAGAATCACTACCTCATCCGTGATTGCTGGTTGCATCTCATCCATTTCTGGAACAAAGCGGACACTCCAGATTACCCGTAATCGCATTGGTCTGGACTGATGTGCATTATATGTAAAAATACCGGCGTATGCCATGGCCGATTACGATCATTTCCATTGACTCTGGCACTCCTGTGATCTTCGAATGCCAGCCCTGCGGCCATCCGGACTGGGTTGGCGGATACCGGGGACTGACACTGTCCGGGCTCCGTGCATCAGAGGACTCAGCCGGGTCAGGTGGAGCAACTGGTTTGGCGACGTGATAAACCCCAGCGGGGGGCTCCACCAATGCTGTGATTCCATGCCGGCGATGACTTTCAACGCCAGTCGTACCTGGTGAGAACGCAGATCCAGAGTCCTGTCGCGATGATGCACAGAAGCACAGGGCGAGGAACGGTCCACCGTGGCCGGGCGTACTCGACTACAAGGCCGATAGGGAATAGCAACGCAAGGCCGAGGGCCAAGAACTGGAGGACCTCCCCCCACCGGCTGCTGTTACCGATGAGCATCACGATAAATCCGCTGATCGCTGTCAGAATGGTCGTCCAGCAGTAGACCACCAGATTGACCTTCCCAATGGCGCATCTGCTGATTTCCGGCAGGCAACGATTGTGACGGTGGCCGCCGGTTCGTCGATCGAACTCCAGGTTCATTGCTCAGCACCAGACGTTCCTCGACAGCCGGTTCAGCATCAGTTTCGGCCGTCCACTCTTCGCGGCGATGCCCCAGTCATGTGCTGCTGTCTCCAAAATGACGAACCCGGCGTCGTGACCGATCCTCGCCAGGTCTGCGACATCGGTGTCCCGCGTGTCACGATAGCGCTCAATCAGGAGCCGTGGCTGGAATCCGTGCGACCGAAGCTGGTGAGCCGAGCGTTGGAGTTTTGATTCCATCGCATTTACGCCAACATGAGCGTCGCCCCAGATCACATTCCCTTCCGACGTCAAACTCACGGATACGGTCTGTACTCGCATCGTTTCCAGTTTTTGCCAGACCAGCCCTCCCATCAGAAGGCCGGAGGCGACTACGGCAGCCGCAATGATGAATGCACGAACCTTCATGCGCCGCCATCGAGTGTGCGTGTGATCGGGTGTCATCGTGAATCCGGCAGGAAAAGTCCGCCATTACCGGATGGCGATGATGGTCGCCAGGGTTACTTCGTATCGTTCAGGGAACCGGTGCCCGGGGACGATCCGGATCGAACCTGCCGTGTTTCAGGAAGTGACGAGTGGCCGCCACCACCTGGTCGTCATTCATCAGCAGGGAATGAAGCCGCGGAACTCTCAGAAAATCGGCGGCCCCGCTCAGCCGCGCGCTCTCGACCGTGACGGTCCCATCATTGTCCCCGGGAAGAAGCGGATTGTAACCGCGTACCGTCCCGTTTCCCCCCGCAATCACGCCAAACTCAAATCGGGGCACGGGCAACCGACTGATGATGTCATCGGCCCCCGTGACGAGTTCCTGTCCCGCGGGCCCGTAGATCAGTTTGAACAGGGTTGTCCGCTGCAGCAGATCCGCGATTTCGGCCCCACGATTGGGAGTCCCCAGCATTACCATTCGGTGGAATCGGTCGTCTTCCCCACGCTGCAGACAGGCTCTCACGACCAGACCACCCATGCTGTGGACGACGAAATCGATTGACGTCACGCCGTCAACGGACTGGAGCACGGCTGACAGCAACTCAGCCGATCTTTCCAGCGATACCCGAGTACTCGGATACTCGAACGGAACGACCACGTAGCCATCCGCCCGAAAAACTCGCTGCATCCGGGAGAAACTTCTGGAAGACCGACCAATGCCGTGGATCAGAATGACCGCACGCCCCGTGTCAGCAGTCAGTTTTCGCTTCTTCCGGACGGCGTGAAGAAGCGCTTCGCAGTGTTCCCGTGTTCCGCTGCCGAAGCGGTTGTTATCTGGGTCCAGCAGTCGATAATCGCCAGTGAAAGCGTTTTGCTGGATTTTCCAGTTCCGGAGGAAGGCCACATCGCCCCAGAACTGAATTCCACCCAGCGTGGGGGTACCTGTTTCAGGAACGACAACGTCAACGGATTCGTCGGCAGTCGCATCATCCGGCGGCACCTGCCCGTCAAACGGCTCAAACTCTGCGGCAGTGCTGCAGGAGTCCATTCGCGCCACTCCCACCAGCGCAGCAATTGCCGTCTGCAGTGATTTTCGGCGGTCCATCCGTGCATCAGCCATTCTTTCCGACCACCTGACTCAAATCGGATGACACCACTTCTGAGAAATCATCCATGACTGATCAGGCGTGAAGGTCAGCGCCTGACTGCGGACACATCCACCACGAACTCGCCCGAGTGATTCGCTTCGATCAAAGCGCTCTCAGCAAGATTTCGCAGCCGGGCGTCAGATTTGTCAGGAATTCTCACGATCTGCAGATCGAAGTCACCTCGGTTCATGGCGCCACCGCTGTCAACGTGTATTGCCCAAGTTCAAGCCGAGTGTGGAAACGTGTGCTAGAGTTTAGCGATTCCAGAAAGGGTATCGCCAGATGTCAGCACGTAAGATTTTAACGCCTGAGCAGAAAGTCGCGATTTTGCGGGAACACCTGATTGAGA
>SYLK01000500.1 GCA_005809115.1 Planctomyces sp.
GCCGGCCGGTGCGGTACACGCGGGTTCCATCACTTTTGTCAGTGACTGGTCGAGACTGTTGATGCTGAGCGCGACGCGAGTCAGGTTCTGTCGCGCCAGCTGCGACAACAGATCAATGTCCCGACTGATCAGTCCGTTCTTCGTGATCACTGCGACCGGCTGACGTGCCTCGACAGCCACCTCAAGGCACTGTCGCGTGATCTGCAGTCGCCGTTCGATCGGCTGATAACAGTCCGTCACGCCGGACAGCATCACCTGAGCGCCGTTCCAGGACGGCCGGCAGAGCCAGTCCCGGAACAGCACCGCGGCATTCCGTTTGACGAAGATCTTCGTCTCAAAGTCCAGTCCGGCACTCAGCCCGAGATACTCATGACCGGGCCTCGCGTAACAATAACTGCAGCCATGCAGACAGCCGCGGTAGGGGTTCAGGCTGTAGCGGAATGGAAGATCCGGGCTGTCATTTTCTGAAATGATGGATCGGGCCGTGTCGTCGTAATACCGAGTTCGGGGACGCTCGAGTTCCCGCAGATACTCATCGTCCAGCTCCAGCTGATCGAGTTCCACCTCGGCCAGAATGGGCAGGAAGCGATTTGCAGGATTGTCTGCAGCACCCCGGCCACGGGGCACCGGAAGCTGCCCGGATGCCATGGAATTCCTCAGTCGGTCTGAACGTGGTGATACGGTCTGAAAGGACTGCCGACACCGAGTCTGCCTGGGAAAAACCCCTCCGGCGACAGGCAGACGCCAGTCACGGCGACGCCAGGGCCAGGGTTTCCTGGTTCAGCGACCTGCCCTGGCTGCTGTTTCCCGGGCGGTTTCCGCAGAATTCGCCGCTTTTCTGCGATCCGAATGGTCTGCGACAGGCAGAACCCGCCAGCACACACGGATTCCGCGGAAATCACAGAGATCTGATCTTTGTGGAAAACCGTTGTTCCGTTAGATCTGGTTGTAGCGGGCAAACCGGGAATGACGATCACTCGGATGATAAAGATCGTACGTGCAATCAGCCAGCGTCAGGTTGTTGCTTTCCGTGGATATCAGAGAGGTCTGTAAGAATGCGAACGCACACATTAGTGACCAGGGCTGCCAGCATAGCGGTGTGCTTTGGAATGATGTTGTCAGCACCTGCGGCAACTTTCGGCAACGAGAGTGGCGGCACAGCTCGCGATGTCGAGCTGTCAGCTGACGGAACCCTGCAAGGGCACATTTACGGCGCCGATGGTCGGGGAGCCGAGAGCACTCAGGTTGAACTCCGGTTTCGCAATGCGGCGGTGGCCCGTGCGAACACGGGAGAAAATGGCCAGTTTACCGTGACAGGGGTTCGCCCCGGTGTCCATGACATTGCCGTCGGCTCCATGGTAACGCCCGTGCGGCTCTGGAAACACGGCACGGCCCCGGAAGGTGCGCTGTCTCAGGCGCAGTTGTCGGCAAAAGACTTCGTTGTGCGCGGACAGGATAACGGCCTGCCAACCTCCGGCCTGGGACTGCTCGATGTTGTCACTGTCACGTCGCTGGCTGCAGGCGGCGTGGCTGCCGGTTTCGCAATTGACAATTCGAACAAGATTGATGATCTTCAGGACGAAATCAAGGACCTCGCCTCACCTTAGCCGGTCCGCGTCTCAGGTAAATGATGAGCGCCCGCCAGCAGGACTGCTGGCGGGTTGCTTCTGTCGTGGACACGCGGCCTGGCCTTTCTCGCCGGGTCACAGTGCACCCTCGCCGGGTCACAGTGCACCGTCGCCGGACACCACCACCCGGACCGTGCGCCACAGAATTCGCAGGTCATTGAGCAGGCAGCAGTTCTGCAGATACAGCAGGTCGTAAGCCACCTTGCGGCGGAACCCACCGATCTCATTGTCATAGCCGTTGACCACCTGGGCGATTCCCGTCAGACCGGGACGCAGGCCGAGGCGATCGACGAAATCCGGGATCTGCTGCGACCGCTGCTCCATGAATTCTGGTCGTTCCGGACGAGGGCCGACCAGCGACATGTCGCCCCGGAGCACGTTCCACAACTGCGGCAGTTCGTCGATTCGCGTACGCCGCAGCAATCGTCCCACCGGCGTGATCCGACTGTCTCCCGCGGACGCAAATCTCGCCCCATGGCGCTCGGCATCGGTTCGCATGGTGCGAAGCTTGTAGATCGTGAAGGGCATTCCGTAACTGGACGCCTCGCGGCGGTCTCGTCCAGGCTGTCGGCGATCCACCACGGCGTCAGCATGGCCACCCGCAGATCGGCGGCGGTCTGCTGCCGACTTCTTGCGCAGATTCAGTCCGACACGAGTCTGCGAATAGATCACAGGCCCGGGAGAGGTCAGTTTCACCAGGATCGCCGCAGCCAGCAGAATCGGACTGCACAGTACCAGCAGCAGGATCGCGCCTGCGATGTCAGTCGATCGTTTCGCCAGACGAAATCCTGCCGGCAGACATGTCAGGTTTTCTCGCGGTGCCGTGAGATTCAGCCGCCGAATCCACTCGGTCTGTGGCAATTCCACGGCATAATCGCAGACAAGGTCCGCCAGGGATTCGGCAGGAAACGCCTTCAAATTCGGCTGTGGCCGGGAACAATCTGGCTGGGGCCGGGAACAATCTGGCTGGGGGAGCGAGGAGACAGCTGGCATCAGTCCTGACTTTGCAGCAATCAGGGGAATTCGGATCTCGTCCGCCGGATCGGTCACCTCCGGACTTCGGATGCTATACCGATCTTAGAACGCGATCAGCCCGCATGCGATCAATTTGTGCATTCGCCTGCAGCGATTCATTCAGGCGCGTCGTTCTGGTCGGCAGGGTTGAATTTCGGCAACACCCGCAATTTCGCCGGCATCCAGCCGGCGAACGCGATCCGCCGTGTTATCCGGTCCACCGTGTTATCCGGTCCACCGTGTTATCCGGTCCACCGTGTTATCCGGTCAGGCGTTTTATGCGGAGATTGCCGAAAATGCCGCCTGTGCCGCCAGAATCGTCTCGTCGATCAGATCATCGGTATGGGCTGCCGAAACGAACATCGCCTCGTACTGGCTGCACGGCAGGTAGACTCCGTGGTTCAGCATCTGATGAAACCAGAGAGAAAACTTCTTCGTGTCGGACCGCGTGGCGGACCCATAGTCCGTCACCGGCTGATCACTGAAGAACGCTGTCAGCATGCTGCCGACGCGATTTACCTGGATGCGGCTGCCGGCTCCCGCAGCTGCTCGCAGAAAACCATCTGCCAGCCGCGCGGCCAGTCGCTCCAGAGCGGGATAAGGATTCTGGTCCCGAATCGTCGTCAGCATGGCAATTCCGGCGGCCATCGCGACGGGATTTCCGGACAGCGTTCCCGCCTGATAGACGGCCCCCACGGGCGAAACCGCGTTCATGATCTCGGCCCGTCCTCCATAGGCTCCGACCGGCATCCCGCCCCCCAGAATCTTGCCCAGCGTCGTCATATCCGGAGCGATACCGAAAAGTTCCTGCGCGCCTCCTCGCGCCACACGAAATCCCGTCATGACCTCGTCAAAGATCAGGACCGTTCCATATGCCGTGCAAAGTCGGCGCAGCGCAGACAGGAATTCCGCCGACGGAATGACACAGCCCATAGTCCCACAGACGGGTTCCACAATCACCGCAGCCAGCTGACTGCCGCGCTGACTGAACGCCTGCTCCAGCACTCCACTGTCATTAAATGGCAGGACCACAGTATCAGCGGTACACCCCGGCGGAACGCCGGGACTTGATGGAGTTCCCAGTGTCAGTGCGCCGCTCCCGGCCTGGACCAGCAGACTGTCCACATGGCCGTGGTAACATCCGGCAAATTTCACGATCACGTTTCGGCCCGTGAATCCGCGGGCGACCCGGATCGCGGACATGGTGGCCTCCGTTCCGGAATTCACCATCCGCACTTTCTGGATTGAGGGGACCAGCTGAATGATCAGTTCGGCCAGTTCACTTTCCGCTACCGTGGGCGCTCCGAAGCTTGTCCCGTTGGTCAGTGCCTGTTGAATCGCCTGGATGACCGGGGGATGGCCGTGACCGAACAGGTGCGGTCCCCACGACCCGACATAATCGATATACCGATTGCCGTCGACATCAAACAAAAATGCACCGGACCCCCGCTGAATAAATGGCGGAGTACCGCCAACGGCGCCGAAGGCGCGCGCCGGACTGTTCACTCCACCCGGGATCGACCGGGACGACCGCGCGAATTCCATCTGACTCTGAGAACGATTCGACGTGTCCAGCATCAAGGATCTTCCTCTTCCGTTTGTATTTTCACATCGTCTGACAAATGACTGTGAGCTCTGCCCCAATGCCATCGGCCAGAAGTCCGTGTACCAAAGACCCCGCACCCCGCACCCAGGAACCAGGAACCAGGAACCAGGAACCAGGAACCAGGAACCAGGAACCAGGAACC
>SYLK01000501.1 GCA_005809115.1 Planctomyces sp.
AGACCTCGTTCGGCAGCAGGCTGTCGCAGTCGCCGATCGGTCGCCCCTGCCCGGGTGTCACGATTCGGCTGGCAGACGATCATGGGAAGGACGTGCCTCTGTGTTCCCCGGGGGAGATCCTTGTTCGCAGCGAAACTCAGATGATCGGTTACTGGAATGAGCCGGACCTCTCAGCGACCGCCCTGGCGGAGGGCTTCGTGCACACGGGCGACCTCGCAAGGCTCGACGAGGACGGCTTCTACTGGTTTACGGGACGGAAAAAGGACATCATCATTCGCGGTGGCAGCAACATTTCTCCGCTGGAAGTCGAAGAGGCCATTTATCAGCATCCATCCGTTCGCGAATGTGGAGTCGTTGGGATGCCCGACCCCGAACTGACTGAGATCGTCTGTGCGTACGTGGCAGCGCGCTGTCCGATTGCTCCGGAGGACCTGCAGGAGTTTCTGCGAACGAGAATCGCTCCCTATAAGGTGCCAGAGGTGATCCGATTCCTGCCCGAACTGCCGAAAGGGGTGACCGGAAAAGTCGACCGACGATCACTTCGCAAACAGGCAGCCGGCGAGCAAACCTGAAAGCTTCAGGCAGCTCTTCGTCGACGTCGAAAGTATGTAGTTCCCGCGACGGCGGAACAGGCGGCGAGGACCGCCACCGCAGACGGCTCCGGGACGGCTGTTGCCACAAACTGAAATTCACTGGCAAAGACCCACTGATCATTCCGATTCAGAATGATCGACAGGTCGCCCGCACTGCGCCGAGCACGGGAGTCTCTGAACGGAATTGACTGGAACCTGGATTTCGCCTGCATCTTCGGGAATGGTTGGGAGTCGGTGACGCCGCAGCCGGGTGATTTCCCGTACAAGGGCGATACCGTCGTCGGGAACGACGTGTGACTGGGATACGATGTGCTGGTGATGCCCGGGGGCGAAGATCGGTGATGGAGCCATCATGGCCGCTCGGTCGGTGGTGGTCGGCGATGTACCGGCCTACTCGGTCGTCGGGGGCAATCCCGCCAGGGTCATCAAGCAGCGGTTCCCCGATGAAATTGTCAAAGAACTGCTGGCGATCCAATGGTGGGACTGGCCGGTGGACAAGATCACTCGGAACCTGCCCGCCATCGTCGGGGCCGAAGTTGCGGCTCTGAAGAATGCGGAGTGAAGGAAGCGAACCATGTCAAAGGTTGTCCTGTTCATTGCCACGAGTCTCGACGGTTACATCGCCAGTTCCGATGGAACCGTGGACTGGCTGTTTCACGATGCCGACTACGGGTACACCGAGTTCATGGGGTCGTTGGATGCCGTGGTGATGGGGCGAAAGACGTGGCAACAAGCCAGGACATTTGAGGCCGTCCCTTTCGCCGGAAAGCAGGTGTTTGTCTTCTCCCGCACGCTTCCGCCGTCGAGCGACGAACGTATTCACCATGTTGAGGGAGAAGTCGGAGCCGTCGTTGCTGCCATACGGCAGAAACTCCATCGAGACTTGTGGCTGGTCGGTGGAGGCGAACTGATTTGGCAGTTCATCTCGCATCGCTTGATTGATGAGTTCCGCCTGTTCGTGCATCCGATCATCCTGGGAGAGGGCGTCCCTCTCTTTCTGCATCACTCCGAACGAACGAATCTCGCGTTCGAGGGGAACCAGTCGTTTCCCAGCGGGTTGGTCGAACTCCGGTATCGGCTGACGCAGGGCGGACCAACTCCATGAGCGGACATATTGCAACGACCGAGGACTTCGAGAAGCTTGACATTCGTGTGGGCCGGGTGATCGACGTTCAGCCGTTTGCCGAAGGGCGATACTCCACGCACATCCTCATGATCGACTTCAGCTCGGAGCCTGGCACGAAGACGTCGCTGGCAAAGCAGGCTCCATACTACGCAGGACCGGAAATCGTCGTCAGTCCAGTTCTCGCCGTCGTGAATTTCCTTCCAGGGCACATCGCCAATCATCGTTCGAAAGTATCGACCCTCGGCGTGCCGGACGAAAACGGCAACGTCATTCTGCTACGCCCCGACCGAGAGGCGCCATTGGGCGGCAAGCTGTATTGAAAGGGAAAGAGTGTTATCGTTCCGCCGCGGCGCCGGATTCTCCGCGAAGCCTGACGGAATGCCGTCGAAAACGCAATCTCCTGATACCACGCACGATCGGGTCGTCGCACCCGAGGAGTCTGTTCACGATGAAGGTTTCCCCGCTCGATCTCAGCCGGCTGCGTGTCCTGCCGCTGTCACACCGACACAGCCTGACCCGGGTCGACGACATTCTGGTGGATCCGGACGCAGTTCCATGCGAGGTTTCCTCCGGGAATCGTTCGCTGGTGGACGAGTGCGCTGTGCGCATCCGGGCTGCCCGCCAGCGAGGTGCCAGTGTGATGCTGATCTACGGAGCGCATCTGCTGCGGAACGGTGCTGCCCTGATTCTGGAACGGATGATGGCTGAGGGCTGGCTGACCCATCTGGCCACGAACGGCGCCGGGACCATCCATGACTGGGAGTACGCCTGGTTCGGCGCTTCGACGGAAAGTGTCGAGATGAATGTCGCGTCGGGGACATTCGGCACCTGGGACGAGACTTCGCGAAACATTCATCTGGCGATCATGGCGGGAGCGCTGGACGGGCTGGGATACGGACGCGCGCTGGGTCGGTTCATCAGTCAGGACGGAGCTGCGCTGCCCTCGCCGGATGCACTGGAGACCGCGATTCGCGACGCACCCGGCCACCCGCTGACGGCGGCCCGCGCTGACCTGCTCAGGGCCATGCAGCAGCAGCAATGGCCGGCCGGCCGAATCGACGTCCGGCACCGCTGGAAAAATGCCTCCATCATCTGTCAGGCGTTTCAGCATAACGTACCGGTGACGGTTCATCCCGGCATCGGGTACGATATCATTGCCAATCACCCCGTGTTCAGCGGATCCGCCATTGGTCGCGCTGCGGAATGGGACTTCCGACTGTTTGGCGGCTCGGTCGAGCGTCTTGATGGCGGCGTAGTCCTCTCCGTCGGATCAGCCATCATGGGGCCACAGGTCTTCGAAAAAAGTGAGAGCTGTGTCAACAATCTGCGACTGCAGGACGGCCGGGCGATTGTGTCCGATCACACCATTTTCGTGGTCGATCTGCAGGACGGCGGCGGATGGGACTGGAGCCAGGGTGAACCGCCGAAGACGAATGCCGCTTACTACCTGCGATTCTGCAAGAGCTATTCCCGCATGGGCGGTGTGATGCACTACGTGCAGTGTGACAATCTGACTTTCATGCATCATCTCTGGCAGAGGCTGAAAGTTTGAAGGGGCGGATGCGATGCCGTCGCAGATCCTGACGGGCTCCAGCGACTTTACTCCGGCTGCTGATCCCAATAAGATCCTTGGGTGGCCCAGGCTTTCAGCCTGGTTGCCAGAAGATACAGGCTGGAAGCCTGTGGCACGAATGCACACTGGACAGGAATGTTTCGAGCACGGCTTACCGTCTGCCGTGTCGCTGTCTCCCCCGTTGTCCGAATTTCCAGGAGCGCGCCGCATGAGATCTCGCTGTCAGTTTCACCTTCAGTCATTGATCGTCGCAACATCATTGATCGTCATCGGAAGCGTCGTTCAGGCCGCGGATGAGTATGCCTATGATCTGGTCCATTCGTCCGTCAGCTTCAAGGCGCGGCATCTCGACATCAGCTGGATTCATGGGCGATTCAATCAGGTTGACGGCAGATTCTCACTGGATCGGCAGAACCCGGAAAAATCCGTGTTCGAGCTGACAATCAAGGCCGAGAGTGTCGATACCGCCAACGCGGCCAGGGATGAACATCTGCGGCAGCCCGACTACTTTGATACGAAGCAGTTCCCCACAATTACCTTCCGCAGCACGAAGGTGGCAGCCATCGAAGGCGGATACGAAGTCACCGGTGACTTTACGATGCACGGCACCACCAGGGCCATTACCATCAGACTCATGGGAGGTCGCGAAATCGAAGTCAAGGGCGTAAAAAGAGTCGGATTTTCAACGGAACTCAGACTCCGACGCAGCGATTATGGCTTCGACAGGAACGCCATCGGCCCGATCGGTGACGAGGCTGTCATCATGATCGACTGTGAAGGCATGCGAAAGTAGCGGATGCCGGACCCCATCCTGTATCTGCAGGCGATGGCAGCAGCGTTCGGGATCAGCGGTGTGCTGGCCTGGTGGATTCAGGCCGCAGGGCGCTGTCTGACGCGGCCCCGTAGCGCTGTGTCGGAGGAGATCGTGGCTGCTGCCAGCCAGACTGCTGCCAGCCCCGTGGCGACTGCCGGTGCCCTGGCCGCGGCAGCAGCGGGCACGGTGGCAGGATGCATCAGCCTGCAGCTGCGGATCGGCCTGCCTCCGGTGAGTGCACTGGATCGTTTTCTGACACTGCTGCTGCCTGCGATGCTCATCGTCGAATTGCTGGCCCTGACAGCCCCGGGGTGGCTGGTCGTGATTCTGAGGGCAGCCATCGCGGTGGCAGTGCCGGAGATCCTGCTGCGAGGATCCGTGTATGTTTCCGGGAGCGCGGAGGCGTGGACGTCAGGGGCGAGGCTGTGCGTGGTCCTTGGCAGTGCCACGCTGCTGACAGTGGCACAGCTGCTGCAGCCACTGCACCGGGAAGACTCGCAGGTTTTCACGAGCCTGGGGCTTGCGGCAGCGATTCTGGTGGCCGGTATCGCGATCATGCTCGCGGGTTATCTGAAGGGTGGTGCCACGACATTTCCCTTTGCCGCCGCGGTGGCAGGAACAGCGGCGTCATGCCGCTGGATGTCGCCGCGTGCGTCCCTGACTGCCGTGATTCAGTCCGGGACATGCGCTGTATTCAACCTGCTGTTCATTGGCTGTTTCTTTGGTGCCGTGCCGCTGGTGCGAGCCATCGCGATATTTCTGGCCCCCGTCTGCTGCCTGATCGCGGCACTGCCGTGGCTCAGGCATCGTCCGGGCTGGCAGGCCGGTACGATCGGGTTGCTGGCAGCCTGTCTCCCGCTGGCCGTTGTCCTGACGCTGGCCATCCTGGAATTCCGCATTCGCATGGCCCCCTTGCTGTAACCTGCGGCCCTGGGGCGCAGGAACAGTGCCGGGCGATTGCGTTCGCGAGCACGGTTCGTTAGTGTCAGGATCAGTTCTGGCTGCGGCCAGTGCGATGGTGACGTGGTACAAGATTCAGTCCGGTCGGGGGAATGTTGTGAATCAGAAGACTGCCGAGTCAACGGAACAGATTACTCTGGAGATGATGCGTCAGCGGCTTACGGTGCCGCTGTTGTGCGACGCGCTGGACGCCGCGGGATTTCGGCATCAGTCGCCGCGGTTGCCGATCGTGCCGCTGACGATGCCCGAATTTACGCTGATTGGGCGCTGCCGCACATCGCTGTGGGCTGACATGGCGCATGTCGACCCGGAGCCTTATCGCCTTGAGCTGGCCGCGGTGGATGCCTGCCGACCGGACGACGTGCTGGTCTGTGCCTCGGCGGGATCCCTGCGGTCCGGAATCTGGGGCGAATTGCTGTCCACGGCAGCCCGCAATGCTGGCTGTGTCGGTGTGGTGGTGGATGGAGCGGTGCGCGATATTGCTCAGATGAAGCAGATGCAGTTTCCCGTGTTTGCCCGAGGTCGCTGCCCGTATGACAGCCGCGATCGGCAGCGCGTGATCGATTATGACGTGACGATTGAGATTGACGGCGTGTCGATTCAGCCGGGTGATCTGATCGCTGCGGATCAGGATGGAATCGTGATCGTGCCGCAGTCCGTGGAAGTCACCGTGGTGCGTGCGGCCTGGGAAAAAGTCCATGCGGAGAATCAGGTCCGTGATGCGATCCGCGGCGGCATGTCTGCCACGACGGCGTTCGCGACCTTCGGGGTGCTGTAGCACGGGACTGCGGAAACGGTGATCCGGATGAGATCTTCTACAGCGGCACTTCGGGCAACCGCGTTTCTCACACGATCCATTCGTCAGGAGTCGCGGCTGTTCTCGCACCATCTGATGCGGGGTGCTCTGGCGGCCCTGATTCTGATCCTGTTTCTGATGCAGCTGGCGACGGCATCTTTGTTTGGAGCGGCCGGGTATCGCCTGGCCAGCCTGATCATTTCGACCAGTTACTGGTTTCTGACGCTGGTCGGAACGCTGTATTTCTCGGTGGCAATCACGGAGGAGAAAGAGGAGGAAACGCTGCCGCTGCTGCGGATGACTGGAGTGACAAGCGCTTCGCTGATCACTGGAAAGTCGCTGCCTCGTCTGGCGATTGCCGTACTGTTTCTGCTCGTTGTGGCGCCGTTTCTGGTACTGTCCATCACCATGGGCGGGCTGATCATTGAGCAGTTGCTGGCGTGCCTTGCCGGAATGCTGTGCTATGCATTCCTGTTGTGCCAGCTGGGTGTCCTGGCCAGCACGATGGCGTCCACCGGACGGTCGGCATTCGTCAGAACTGCGGTGCTGTGGTTCTTTTTCGAACTGGGGCATCTGGTCCTGCTGCTGTCGGCTTCCGGGGTGTCTCAGCAGAGACTGAGCGGGCTCGCCGAGGCCCTGAGCACCGCCAGCGCCTGGATGCGCGATCGCTCGGCCCTGATGTCACGGGAAAATTACCTGGTCGCGGATCGTGGTGCATCGCTGTGGTCGCCCCAGATGACGTTTCATCTGTGTGCGGGTTGTGTCTGCTGGCTGCTCAGCTGTCTGCTCTTCAACCCGTATAATGACCGTGTGGTTTCGCTGGGTTCTGCCGCCGACCGGGGAATCCTGGCTCCGCTGGTTTTTCGCCGCGGTCGGAAGTCTGCCCGCGCAGTCCAGCCGGTTCTGGCGTGGAAGTCATGGCGTTTTATTGTCGGTGGACTGCCGTGGTTTCTGACTCGCCTTGTCGCAATGCCTGTGGCATCGGTGCTGCTCGTGGTGCTGGTGGGTCGGATCTGGAACGAACCCGTGACGGCGGAATCGATTGGCGGCACGCTGATGGCCGTGGGATCCGTCGTGTTTTTCATCGAACTCGCCCGATCCGCCGGGCGTGTACTGAATGACGAAGTGTTTCAGCAGACGATATCCTCGTTGTGTATGCTCCCGCGATCAACCGGCCAGTTGTTGTTGCCGCTGGTGGCCGGTGCACTGCCGGCCGGGGTGCCCGCTGCCTGCTGTTTCGCAGCTGGCTGGCTTCTGTTTTTTTTAAATTCATACGAGGGCAGCGGCTTCACAAATCTGCTGGATGTTCTTGACGAGGCCTGGTTCTGGCTGGTGGCTGCCTGGGTGATTACCACAGTTCATCTGGGACTGCTGCTGTCGACATGGCTCCGCTACGGCGGCATGCTCATCGCCACCGCGCTGCTGTGGATAGCCGTTCCGATCATGCTGCAGATGCTGTTGTTTGTGCTGTTTGTCTTGCTGGCGGGAGCGGCGGGACTGGCGGGACTGGGTTTCGCTGATGAAGAGACGTTGCTCCGATATCTTCTGCCGATCGGGCTGATTTTCCTCAACGTGGTCGCATGGGCCGGGCTGCAGAGGCTGCTCGTTCGCCGAGTGCAGGATGTGGCCGGCCGGTAGGTGTTCCACGGAAATCAGGGTGAGGCGGGATGAGTGTCTGCGTGAATTGGTCTCCGCGGAGCTTGCAGTTGCGCATCATTTCGCCACACTTCCCGAGTTGTGGCGTGCCAGGGCTTCATCCTGCGCGACCGGGATCGTCTGCCATCGTGCCCCTGACCGTTCCGCACAAAAAACAAATCTGTCAGGCCGCGGAAGAATCGGAATTTACGCATGGACATTGCTGAAGTACGTCGCGTGGCTTCGTTGTCGCGGCTGCATCTGAGTGAGGTGGAACTGACAGTGATCGGTCGGCAGTTGAGTGCAATTCTGGATTACGTCACCCTGCTGGACGAGGTCGAGATCGAAGGAGTCGAGCCGATGTCGCACGCGATTGACCTGCAGAATGTCTTTCGGGACGACTGCCACGCCCCGTCCCTTCCCGTATCCGTGGCGCTGTCGAATGCGCCGAAGACGGACGGAGGATACTTCCTGGTGCCAGAAATTCTGGAACACCGGATCAGCGGCTGAATCGGCCGATTTCGCAGAAACCCGGCCGGTTGAAACCGGCTGGAACCGTTATTTTTGATCAATCCGGATTTCGGCCTGTCACCTGCCATGTCTCCTGAATTCCAGAGCACACGTGAACTGTATTCCGCACTGCAGACCGGTCGGCTCACGGCACGGCAGCTGACAACGCAGTGTGTCACGCGAGTGACGGAGCTGAATCCGTCGCTCAATGCGTTTGTCCATCTGGACGGGGCAGCCGCGATCAGACGCGCCGAGGAAATTGACGCACGGCGGCAGCGGGGTGACCGGATCGGCCTGCTGGGGGGGCTTCCAGTAGCCCTGAAGGACAATCTTTGTCAGCGTAGTGTTCCGGCCACTTGCGGCAGCCGCATGCTGCAGAACTTTGTTCCCCCTTACGATGCGCACGTCGTGGAGCGGATCGAGGCGGAGGATGGAGTCATCCTGGGTAAGCTGAATCTGGACGAGTTTGCCATGGGGTCCTCGACGGAAACGTCCGTCGCGGGGCCGACGCGCAATCCGTGGGATCCACTGTGCACCGCTGGCGGATCGAGCGGCGGAGCGGCGGTGGCTGTCGCCGCCGGGATGGTGCCACTGGCACTGGGATCTGACACGGGAGGGTCAATTCGTCAGCCGGCGGCGTTCTGTGGAGTGACCGGGATGAAGCCGACGTACGGTCGGGTTTCCCGCTACGGCCTGATTGCCTTTGCCAGTTCGCTCGATCAGATTGGCCCCTTTGCGCGCGACGCCTTTGGCTGCGCACTGCTGCTGCAGGCAATCGCCGGGCATGATCCACGAGATGCCACTTCAGTGGATGTCGCCGTCCCGACACTCACGACGGCCCCGGAACCTTCGCTGCAGGGACTGACGATCGGCATTGTGGAAGACCACTTTGGCACAGGACTTGATCAGGAGGTCGCGGCGGCCGTGCGGGAGGCCGTGGGCGCGCTGGAACGAGCGGGAGCATGCATTCGGAGCGTCTCACTGCCGCACGCCGGGTACTCCGTTGCCGCGTACTATCTGATCGCCTGCAGTGAAGCATCCAGTAATCTGGCGCGGTACGACGGAGTGCACTTCGGACACCGTGCGGCCGAGTACTCCGATATGGTTGACCTGTACTGCCGCAGTCGGGGAGAAGGTTTCGGGGCGGAGGTCAAACGGCGCATCATGCTGGGGACGTATGCACTCTCTGCCGGATACTACGACGCCTAC
>SYLK01000502.1 GCA_005809115.1 Planctomyces sp.
ACATTGCGTGAAGAAACGAAAGCATGGTCGGATGATGTAAACGCAACACAGCGAGGCGTTGACTGGCAAATGAAGATCACCGATGCCCGGACAAAACTGAAATCCGTGTACCCGACAATTAAGGTGTGACAGAGCACTACAAGGAAGCACTGGTGAAGCATGCTGGCGAGCCGGTACCGCCAGAGATTATTCGCAACCAGCGCTACGCGTTTATTCGGCCGGATGCCGCGATCCTGCCGCCTCAGTTCAAGTTTCAGCGGCACGGTCAGTCCGGAGCTGAACTGGCCGATGCCCTGCCGCATCTGGCCACAATTGCTGACGAAATTGCCTTTGTGAAGTCGGTGCATACCGACCAGTTCAACCACGCCCCGGCGCAGATTCTGCTGAGTACCGGGTCTCCTCAGCCGGGACGACCGTCACTGGGAGCGTGGGTGACCTATGGTCTGGGCTGCGAGGCCGATTCATTGCCCGCCTTCGTCGTGCTTTCCAGCTTCAAGGGAACAAGTGGCGGTGCCGCCAACTGGTCCAGCGGGTTCCTGCCGTCCGTCTATCAGGGTGTGCCGTTTCGATCGCAGGGAGATCCCATACTGAACGTGTCGAATCCTCGTGGAGTTGATGCGCGACTCCAGCGTGAATCGCTCGATCTGGTTGAGTCGTTGAATCGGGAACAGTTCATCGCTCTGAACGATCCGGAGATCATGACGCGAATCAGCGCCTATGAGATGGCCTACCGGATGCAGACCAGTGCGCCGGAACTGATGGACTTCACGGATGAGTCGCCGGAGACGCTGGCAGCCTACGGGATCGAGTCCGGCAAACCATCGTTCGCCACAAACTGCCTGCTGGCACGGCGGCTGGTCGAGCGTGGCGTGCGTTTCGTGTCGCTCCTGCACGAAGGCTGGGATCACCATACAGACCTTGTCAGCCGGATCGGCGAGCAGGCAAACCTGACGGACCGGCCCACGGCTGCGCTCGTGAGGGATTTGAAGGAACGCGGCCTGCTGAATGAGACTCTGGTGATCTGGGGTGGCGAGTTCTGTCGGACGCCGATGGTGCAGGGGGGACTGGGTCTGAACAAGTCGGCCAGCGGACGCGACCATCATCCTCAGGCGTTCACCGTCTGGATGGCGGGCGGCGGGATCAGGCCGGGCATTTCCTTCGGACGCACAGACGAAATCGGATTCCGCATCGCCGAAGATCCGGTGCACGTTCATGACCTGCAGGCCACGATGCTGCACCTGCTCGGACTGGATCATGAACAGTTGACTTACACCTTTCAGGGCCGCCGATTCCGCCTGACTGATGTTCATGGTCGCGTGATCACTCCGTTGCTCAGCTGATGTCTGCCCGTGCGGACGAAGGCCGGACCGTTGACGTGCGCCAGTGAGGTCGGGCTGTTGAAGGGGACCCGGATGCGCCGAAGCGAGGCCCGAAAGCCCCGGCGGGTGGCGTTCCCTGTCACCGACTGCGGGAATTCGCAGTGCATCTGCCACTGATCCGGCAAATTCACACCGTGTCGGCTTGAAGCAGCCGCCCCGGACCGTTAAACGTTCCCGCTGATTTTCTTTGTTTTGTGCGCACTCTGAGACCTGCCATTCCATGTCTGTCCTGCTGCAGTTGAACGACGCTGTCAAGAGTTATGGGGACCAGTTGCTGCTGGACAGCACCAGCATGACGCTGTACGAAGACACCAAGGTTGGCTTCATCGGCCGGAATGGTGCTGGTAAGTCCACGCTGCTGCGGATTCTGCTGGGGGATGAAGAACTGGACAGCGGAGAAGTCGTGCGGGCCGCGAATCTCCGCGTGGGTTACCTGCGACAGCATGATCCGTTCGTGCCGGGTGAATCCGCACTGGAATTCCTGATGCGCGACAGCGGCCAGCCGGACTGGAAATGCGGCGAAGTCGCGGCCGAATTTGAACTCAAAGGCGATTACCTGAATGGTCCCGTCAATGGACTTTCCGGGGGGTGGCAGACCCGTGTGAAGCTGGCGGCGCTCCTGCTGCATGACCCGAATCTGCTGATGCTGGACGAACCCACAAACTTTCTGGACCTGCGCACTCAGATTCTGCTGGAGCACTTCCTCAGGACCTTCCCGGCAGCCTGCCTGATTGTGTCGCACGATCGTGAGTTTCTGACCGCGACCTGCGAACAGACTCTGGACCTCAGACGCGGCAAGCTGACCATGTTCTCCGGGAAGATCGGAGCCTATCTGCTGCAGGTTGAGGAAGAAAAAGTCCGGGCCGAGCGGACCAACGCCGCTGTGCTGGCCAAGCAGAAACAGCTGCAGCGATTTATCGACAAGAACCGCGCTCGCGCCACCAGTGCCAGCCAGGCGCGGTCTAAACAGAAACAGCTCGACCGCCTGACACTCGAGGAGATCGAGGTCGACCTGCCGACCGCCAGTATTCGCGCGCCACTGGTTGAGCCGCGTCAGGGACCAGCGCTGCGATGCCTGGATCTGTCAATCGGCTATCCGGATCACACGGTGGCCAGCGGTATCGAACTGGAAGTCGAGCATCAGCAGCGCGCGGCGATCGTGGGCGACAACGGCATGGGCAAAACCACGCTGCTCCGCACCATCGTGGACTCGCTCAAACCAGTCGCCGGGAAAGTCAAATGGGGACACGGATGCGAAATCGGTGTCTATGCCCAGCACGTCTACACCTCACTTCCGCCGGAGCAGACCGTCCTGGAGTATCTGGAATACAAGGCACGTCCCGGGACAACGACGCAGGACTGTCTGGCCTGCGCCGGCTCGCTGTTGTTTCGTGGCGGGCATACGAATAAACCGGTCCGCGTGTTGTCCGGAGGCGAACGTGCACGCCTCTGCATGGCCGGACTGCTGCTGGGCACCTACAACATCCTGATTCTCGACGAACCTGGCAACCACCTGGATGTGGAGACGGTGGAATCTCTGGCGGAAGCACTTCTGGCTTACCGGGGAACCGTGCTGTTTACCAGTCATGACCGGCACTTTGTGCGCCGCATCGCCACCAGTATTATTGAAGTGCGGGACGGTCGCGTGCGGAATTATTCGGGAGACTACGACGCCTACCTGTATTCGGTGAATAAGGAAATCGAAGAAGGCGAACGCGAACGCGCATCGGGAAAACGCATGTCGACGCCGCACGCAGCAAAGGTGCAGAAGGCAGAAAAAGCGGCGTCAAATCGTGATCAGCATCAGATTCGCAAACAGGTCCGAAATCTGGAGAAGACAATCGCCCGGCTGGATGAAGCAAAGAAGTCGCTCAACGCCAGACTGCTGGAAACCACCGATCAGAAGCTGGCCCTGGACCTGCACAACCAGGTTCAGACCGCGGCGGCAGAACTCACTGAAGCCGAGGCCCGGTGGTGTGAACTGCAGGAAGAACTGGGTGAGTGGTAGAACCGTTCGGGAATCGACTGGCGTTTTTTGCGGAGCGAAAGGCGACAATTGGACACGAGTGTTCTGCTCGGTCCGGACCGTGCTGCGGAATCGCAGCGATCAGTCCGCTGATGGGCAGGAATTTTCTCACGAATTTTCTCAGGAAGACTCAATTTTCAACGTTTGCTGAACAACGTTTGCTGAACAGACAGCAGACCGCAGGAGTTTCTCAGTCGGAGGGTGCTTCATGAGCAGTCTGTCAGGTCGTCACGCGTTCATAACGGGAAGCACTCGCGGAGTGGGGCTGGCGATTGCCCGGAGCCTGGCCCGCGCCGGCGCCGTGGTGCTGCTGCACGGATCCCGGCACGTCTCCACGGCGCAGCAGGCCGCAGCCGAGTGCGGGACCGCTCACGGTCCGGCGCCCGTGATTGCGGGTGACCTGACCGAGCCGATGCCGCAGTGTGTCGTGGATGTGGCCGAGCGCGCTCTTGCGGCCGACGGCGCGATCGACACACTCGTTTGCAACGCCGGAACCTTCATCGATCAGCCGTTCCTCGACATGGACTTCGCCACGTTCGATCGCACTCTGAAACTGAACGTCTACTCGCAGTTCGTGCTGATTCAGCATTTCGCCCGCCGCTGGGTCAGGCTGGGTGTCGCCGGCAGGATTCTCTTGATCGGCTCGATCAATGGCCGTCTGGCCGAACCGACTCATGTGGCGTATGACACGTCCAAAGGCGCGATTGATGCCATGGTCCGCTCGTTGTGCGTCTCGCTGGCACCGCTGGGAATTCGAGTGAATGGCATGGCCCCGGGACTCGTCCGGACGCCGCTGACCGAGCCGGCTGTCGGTGATCCTCGCTTCCGGCGCTGGATGGAGCTGCATACGCCCAACGGGCAGGTACCGGACGCCAGCGTCTGCGGCGATGTGGCTGCGTTCCTGCTCAGCGATGCGGCGGAACATATCCATGGCCAGATGCTGCTCGTGGACGGCGGCATGAGCGCCTGGCAGCAGCCGGATCCCCCCGCCGACTGGATGCCCGCAGGTTAGGACCGGCCAAAAAATAAGTTGAACAAACTCATGAAAACTTCGGCCGCATGAATCCTGTGCCTTGAATTCGGATTCGCTCGATCAGTTCATCAGCTGGCCGATGATTTCATGCTGCAATTTTACGGCCACAACGAAACTTTCAGGTCCAGCCGCTGTCACACA
>SYLK01000503.1 GCA_005809115.1 Planctomyces sp.
GACAAAAATGTCGGTGAACTCGACGTCGCCGCCCGCACGGCGGATAGCGGGCAGAATCTGTTCGTGAATCCGAAATTCAAACCGCAGGTCCGGCCGGTTGCGAATCAGTTTGACGTGGTCCACGATCGTGACGTCGCCCGGTTCGTCTCCAGGGCAGTGCACCTGCATCACATACCCAACAAGGGGTGAGACCCCTTGACAAGGGCGGGGCCCTTGACGCGGTGCGAGCTGCCGCTCGGCTGCCGGAGATCCGCTCACGATGTTCGCTTTCCCTGGGGGAGGCTCCGGGGCGAAGGACAAGCGGGAAACCAGCTGTTGAAGTTTCTCTCCGCAGTGGTGCGGCAGCGTGTCATCGGAATCCATCCAGAAGATCCATTCACCCCGGGCGTGGTCCAGAGACACGTTTCGCGCTGCCGCGAAATCGTCCTGCCAGGGCCAGTGGAACACACGGGCGCCCAGGTCCTCACAGATCTGCGGTGTCGCATCGGTGGACCCCGTGTCGACGACGACGATTTCATCGACCCAGGGTTTCAGACTCTCGAGACACGGCCGGATCGTGTGTTCGTTGTTGCGGACAATCAGGCAGCCGGACAAGCGGATCGTGTTCGGCTCGATCAACAGGTTCCCGTCATCGTCCTGAACCAGCACGAACTCCGGTCGGGGTGTTCCGAGCGGTGGTGGAATTTCCCGATTGGTGGCTGACTCGGCAGTGCCTGTTTCGTCTCCGCGCCTTTGCGCCTCCGCGTGAGACACTCGGTTTTGCCCCCATTTCTCGCAATAAAGCTGCTCGTTGGTTCTCAGCACGTGTCCCAGGTCCGTGCCGCTGCCCTGAAACGTGACGCTGCCGAAGTGATGCACGAATGACGTGTGGGCAATCACGGCTCGGTAGCCGGCGTCCCGGGCGCGGCGGCACAGGTCGTCGTCTTCGAAACAGCCGATCCCGAATCGCTCGTCCAGCAGCCCGATGTCCTCGATCACCGCCCGCTTCAGCAGCAGACAGAACCCCACCAGCCGGTCGGTGTCGTTGATCAGCGGCTGCCGCCGCTGTGCAGCGCCGCTGGCTGAGTACAACAGCTCACGCTGTCGCTCCCAGGCCCAGCCATCGAGATCCGACAGATTGTCGTAGGCCACAGGAATCTGCTGGTCACCGCTGACACAGTTCGTGACCGGTCCCGCCAGTCCGATCTGCGGGGTCGAATGCAGCACATCGAGCATCCGACGGAGCCAGCCGGTGGTGACGACCGTGTCGTTGTTCAGCAGCAGCAGATTGTTACCCCTGGCCGCCTGCAGTCCCTGATTCGCGGCTGCCGGAAACCCGCGGTTGTCGGGGTTCGTGATCAGCCGCACATCCGGTTGCGTCCGGAGCCACTCGACCGTTCCATCGGTCGAGCCGTTGTCGACCACAATGATTTCGATCGGCTCATCCGTTCGCAGCCGGATGCTGTCGAGACACAGACGCGTGTAGTGCCGCTGATTCCACGTGACGAGAATGATCGATGTCAGGCCCGGATCCGGGCGAACGGACGTTGCTGCGGGATCGGTCTGCCGGGACTGTGGACCGGCAGACTGACCGCAGGCGTGGCGAGGATCCACCAGTTTCCAGGCGCGCCAGTTCCGGCCGGTCGTCTCGATTTCCAGTGCCTGGGCGACGGCCACATCGTGCACCGCTCGCTGCACGTCCGGGTCATCATAGTCGTCACCCACGAGCGCGGCGTCGGGAAACAGCCGCCGACATTCCAGCAGATCGGCATGGACCGACTCGTAGTCATGACTGGCATCGACAAAAATCAGATCCGGTTTCAGACCGGCGGATGCCACGGCTCGCAGGCCGTCAATCGTCGGCATCCGCAGGGGCTGGATCCGGTCGCGGTAGTCCCATGTGAGCGATTGAAATGTCTCGTACAGCCGCGGAAGCAGGGAGGCCCATGCGGGAGTTCGCAGGTGCTCGGCATTGCCCAGCCAGTGATCCACGGCGATGACCTTCGCCCGAGGTGCGTGATCGGCCAGAAACCGCGTCGACTCTCCCAGCCACGTACCGAGTTCCACGATCAGTCCGCGAGCGGCGCTGGCTTCCCGCCGGAGCAGCTCCGCCGTTCCGTCCCCCATCCAGCCCAGATGCTCCTCAGGAACCGGTGCGGTCGGCCGCTCAGCCGGCCAGGGGCAGAACTCTGCCAGTGCCTGCAGTCCGGCGTCGTGCCGTGTTGCATCGTGCAGCGTTGCATCGTGCAGCGTTGCATCGTGCAGCGTTGCATCGTGCAGCGTTGCATCGTGCGGCGTTGCACCGTGCCGTGTCGTCCGGGCGGCTGTCCGCGAGGTCCGCTCGGGACGTGCGCGAACCAGATAGCGGCAGGCATAGAATTCCGCCGCCTCAGCCGAACTGGCCGTTGTGACGGCCAGACCGCCGATTCTGACCTGCGGCGGTCGCCCGGCCTGCTGCCATTCGTGGAATCCGTCACCCGGGACCATCCGCAGATCCTCGACCTGAAACCCTGCCCGAAACAGGAGTTTCTCCAGTTCTCGGCGAGTGAAGAATCGCACCTGGTCCGGATCGAGCAGTCCGGCGGATTCATACGTCCAGTTGCCCGCCAGCAGTGAGCGAACCACGCTGTGGTGGCGGACATTCGGCAGACTGACCACCAGACAGCCGTCCGGAGTCAGCCAGCGGCGGATGTGACTGAGAACCCGTTCGGGCTGCCGCAGATGTTCGAGGATGTCGGCACAGATCACACAGTCGAACGAGTGCTCTGCAAATTCGACGTCAGGCGTTTCGAGATTCACGATCTGCACGTCGTCCAGTCGCGATCGAGCGCGGGCGGCCGTGTCGGGGTTCAATTCCAGACCCGTGACGCGA
>SYLK01000504.1 GCA_005809115.1 Planctomyces sp.
GGATCGCTTCTGCTTCAGCCGCAAGTCGCTCGCCCCGTTTCAGGCTCAGACGGAAACAGTCAACGTCGCCGGCCTCAATCACTCCCGTTACGGTCACGTCCGGTGTCACAGCCTGTGCTGTCTCAATTGAGTTGTTATCTTCGAGTTCCGAAACGACTGGAAGTGGAGAAATGCGGAAGATCTGAAGGCTCGAAACTCCCTGGGGCGTACGCAGGCGAAAGGGGTGCGTGCCGGTCAGGCAGTCGGCCGCGGCTGCCAGCCGCAGTACGACTTCGTTGTCGGAGACAGCTTCGATCGATTCACACGTCACACCGCCGTGATACAGCATCATTTCCGTGGTCGCCCCCAGGCCTCCTCCGAACACTGTCAGGCTGAACCGCGTGCCTCGCTGTCCAGCCGTCGGCGACAGGTGTTCCACGGTGGGCGGCCCGGCTTCCAGCGGCTGCCGCCAACTGCTCAGCAGGACCAGGAGAAGCCACAGATGACGGCATGTTGTTGTCTGCATAAAAATTCATCCGAAGGGCAGCTGCGGAGGCTGCAGCCGCGTTCCTGTCAGGAACGACTGACAAAACCTGCGTGAGCTGATGTGCGGCGTCATCGCTCCTCGACGACATGCGTCGCCTCGTCACTCTTCCCTGCAGTTCGACCAGTCTCGACGCAACCCGGCCACGGAAGTTCTGTTCGAGTTTCTCACTCAGATGAGCAGTCCGGCGGCCACGTTCCCATTCATCACGATTGCCTGTGGGCGGTCGCCAGGCGACATCAGCGACCTGCGGGCATCAATGCCCAGCAGGTGGTAGACGGTCGTGGCATAGTCTTCTGCCGAGAGTGGCGTGTCAGCCACTTCGGCTGCCAGCGGGTCAGACGCACCGTATGTCTGACCGCGTCGTACTCCGCCGCCGGCCATCACGATGCTGAACACTCGCGGCCAGTGGTCGCGTCCGCCACCGGCGTTGACTTTCGGCGTCCGGCCAAATTCACTGGTGATCAGCACCAGTGTGGAGTCCAGCAGACCGCGTTGTTCGAGGTCCCGAATCAACCCTGCAAAGGCCCGATCAAGATCCGGCATCTGGGTTTCAATTCCCCGGTAGTGATAAGAATGTGTGTCCCACGCTCCGTAGGTCACTGTCACGAAGCGGACACCGGCTTCCACCAGCCGGCGAGCCATCAGAAAGCGGGCTCCCGCAGACGGACGCAGCACCGGTCCCCAGGCGGACATTCCATACAATTGTCTGGTCGCGTCCGTTTCACCGTTCAGGCTGAACGCCGCCTTCGCCTCGGGAGAATCCAGGAGCGAGTAGGCCCGCTGGCTGAAGGAATCCATCGTCGTCAGAGCATCATCGCTCTCGCCCCTGCGAAAATGCTGTTCCACAAGTTCCTTCCATGATTTTCGCAAAGCGAAGCGACTTTCATCGATGCCCGCCGGGTAATTCAGATCCCGCACGGAAAAGCCGGCGCGGGCGGGGTCTGCCCCGAGGGCAAACGGGCCAAAGGCATTGCTGAGGTAGCCGCTGCCCAGAAACTGACTGCCGGCCGTCGGCAGGCACACATAGGGCGGCATGGCTCCGCGAGGTCCCAGTTCATGCGCCACGACACTGCCGGCACTGGGATAAACAAGAGCCGGGCTGGGACGATACCCCGTAAACATGCTGTGCTCGCCTCGACTGTGATCCACTTCCGAGTGGGTCAGGCTGCGGACTACCGTGAGACGATCCGCAACCAGGGCGGTTTCCCGCATGTGCGAACTGAAGCGCACACCGGTCATCTCCGTGTCGATGCTGTCAAGGATTCCGCGATACTCGAGCGGTGCATCCGGTTTCGGATCAAAGCTGTCCATGTGAGCGAATCCACCCTGCAGATAGATGTGGATCACGGACTTCGCTCGCGGCTCAGGTGACCGGGCAGCTGGCTCTTCGGCCTGCAGCCTGAACAGGCCGTCCATGGTCAGGCCGATTCCTCCCAGCCAGCCGGCATACAGGAATTCGCGACGCCGGGGGCGACGGAAATGGGACGGATCCGCAGACCAGGTGCCGGGTAGTGCAGTTTTCATCAGCAGGTCCTTTATTTTTCGGAAACGGGGACTTTTTGAACTCAGAACAGATCGGGGATCTGTCAGCGTGTGATCGGTGTACTGTATTCAACAATCAGCTTCGGCCGCTGTCGGATGTCTTCAAACTCAGAAACATAGAAGTCCCAGCCATTGCCGCTGGTGTTCAGAAACACCCAGCCATGGCTGGTCTCGCCGTTGACCCACCTCTGAACTGTGTCCGTCACGTCGAAGACAATCTCGGACGAGTTCGCCGCGATCTTTCCGAATGTGAAGCTGTCCTTGTGGCGTGACGCCTCCATCCCGTCGGCGGATACTCCGGAAATCATGCTGCCCCATGTGACAGCACGGTCAAACGGGACCAGCATCCGGTGCAGGTTGACCGTGCTTCCCTGGTCGAAGGCACTGACCAGCAGCCGAGCGGAATGCACGGTGGCATTTCGCGGTATCTGCCCGGACTGGTCGCCCGTCAGGTCATCGAACCGCAGCAGAACCTGACTCTCCCCGCCATCATTGTCAGCATCCGCAGACGCATTCGGATTACTCTCGAGGATCGTGGTGGGCGCCAGCGCCCAGATCTCGGAGTCGACCGTCCCGGCATAGCCGTTTTCACCGTTTCTGAAACTGACCGTCGTGCGCTGCACAACCGCCGCCGGAGGCGAATCGGCCCCGGTCAGCAGTGTCACAAGACACGTGAGAGTCGCAGGCAACAGAAGTCTCCGGCTGTGCATTTTCCTGAGTGTTTTCATGGATGTTTCGATTCACTCCGCAGGAGATATCAGGCTCTGTGTGGTCAACGAGAGCGGGAGAGTCCGCCGGTTGACCGACCAGGAGCGGCCTCAGTCACGGGCGGACGCAGGCGTTCCGGCGTATCCGGAATTTCGTCCGTCAGGCTGTTCTTCTGCCCGGGCTGTTTTCGCAGCGTGAAGGCGTCGTACAGTTCCCCGGTTGCTGTAAAGGCCTCGAAATGGAGCTTGTCGGAGTCGACATGAATGATCTGATAGAGCTGAGTATCTTCCGCCTGACGTGCCATGAACGGGTGCCGCTGCAGGTTGTACATCTTCGGCCCGCTGACCGAGACGACGTAGACGGTTCCCGAATAGAGTTCGGCGGTATTCACGCCGGTGGCCAGATTCTGTTCGGCCGTCGGCGAGTCCAGCCCGGTGCGGCCATACGTGTGGTCATGACCCTGGAGGACCAGGTCGACACGATGCCGGTCGAGAACCGGTTTCCAGAGTTTTCGCAGTTCTGCGTTATCACGGTCCTTGCCCGTCGAAAAGATCGGATGGTGGAACGTGCAGACGACCCATTCCGCAGTGTTCTCGGACAGCAGTCGATCCAGCCACACTGCCTGTTCCTCGTGGTTCCGATTGCTGTCCAGTCCCACGATTCTGACATTCTGACAGACGAGCGTGAAACAGGTCTCCTCAAGGCCTTCCGGGCCGTTTTCCGGGAGTGCAAACTGAGGACGCCAGTGGTGTGACAGGCGGCGACTGCCATCCTCCAGTTTCGCCTGTTCATGATTCCCCGGAATCGGAATGGAAGGAATCATGGCGTTCATCCAGCCACCGGCATCAAACCACTCGCCCCATTCGCTGTCCGATTCGGCACTGTTGATCAGGTCACCAGCGTGGATCATAAACTTCGCCTTTGGGGCATCCGTCCAGGCGGAACGAATCACGCGTGACCACTGGGAACGAACGTCATTCTGAGCGTCGCCGAAGTAGATGAATGACAACGGTTCAGCCTGGTCGCTGGCTGTCGTGAAAAGGAACCATTCACTCCAGTTGACACCGTCACCCACTCGATAGGCGTACTTCGCGGCAGGCGTCAGGTCTCGGAAGGTGACCGTATGAAAATGGGCGGCATTCAGATCGGTTTCCAGTGGCTGTGTGACGGCAATCAGTTGTCGGGCGTTATTTCGCTGCCCCTGCGGGCCGGATTCTGCCAGAGCAATCTCGGCCAGGCCCCGTGTGATTTCGGTGGACGTGCGCCACGTGACCGCCTGTGACGTGGTGGGATTATCGGTCCACGTCAGAATAATCCGATCGGGTGTGACCGTCGGTCTGTGCAAATCGGCCACGGTCCGCTGTGCGATCGGAGGAATCGATGCCGGAGTCTGTTCCTGTCCGAGGGTCGCCCCCGATACCAGGACCACACAAGTCACCAGCGGCAGTGCCAGTGGCAGCGTGAGTGTCAGTGGCAGACGCCAGGCCGCACTACGAGACTTTGTCATGCAGATCTTCTCCTTTGTCGGGTAATTCACGCTGCAGGAAAGGCAGGTCCGGCAGTTGAACGTGACGTTCCCACTGGTTCAGAGGTACGGTCCACGGCAACTCACGCCGCGGTTCGGTGAGTGGCACGATCCAGCTGCGTTCGAAGCCGGCCCGAGGCTGAGCCGCAAGGTCAACCGCCGGATCAATCAGAAGTTGTGGTTTGCGACCATTCAGCGACGTCAGGGCCAGAGCATGAACCCTGACCGGGCGCCCGAGCCTGCGGCCATGCTCCGCCGCAAGAAAATGAGCCATATCCAGGATGTTCTCGGGGTCACGCGCAAATTTCCCCAGCTGCTCGCTGTTCAGGTAAGGCCGCACGTCCGCCGCATACGTCGCATCGGTACCCGAATCGGTCACGTAGAAGCGGACCCCTGTTGTCTTGCCCCGCAGCATCATCCGCCAGGAAAAGCAATGTCCCCGTTCGGTCCAGCCGGTCTCTCCGTCGTACAGCAGGTGACGCAGAGGCCAGGATACCTGAAACAGGCAGTAAACTGCGAGGAGAACGAAGGTCACCTGCTCCCTCCGGGTGATCCGGAAATACGGTACTGTCGGGGCCACGGAGTCGTCCGAACGACGTTTTCTGGCGACC
>SYLK01000505.1 GCA_005809115.1 Planctomyces sp.
GCCTCGTCACTCTTCCTGGCATCTCGACCACTCTCGAAGCAACGCGGCCACGGAGGTTTTGTCAGGGGTTCTTAGAACCCCTGACAAAACCTGCGGCGTCATCGCTCCTCGACGACATGTGTCGCCTCGTCACTCTTCCTTGCAGCTCGACCACCCTCGAAACAACGCGGCCACGGCGGTTTTGTCAGGGGTTCTTAACGGCGTTGCCCGTTGGGGCAGGTCACCCACTCGGGCAATGAACCCAGGGTAGACCGAATTCCGCGTATGGCGGACTTCGGTCTGCTCAGCATCGGCGTGTCCGGAATCGACGACACGGTGATCACCATCGAAAACCAGGCCGACAGCCTCGGAAGAAGACGTTCAGGGAACAGTTGAAAGCGATCCTCAGGAAGCACGCGATGGATTACGAGCATGGGATGCTCGATTGAGCCTGAATGAATGGTCGTCGTCGTCCCGGCCGGGACGCTCGACAATACCCGACCGTTTCAACGGTGGGCACGACCGGCGATGACAAAGCGAGTCCCGTCAGGGACGAAAGAACTTCACAACGGAACACGACCACGATGATTGACCAACGAACGATGTCCGCGAAATGTCTTTCGCCCCTCCGGGGCTTTGAGCGTCTTGTTCGCTTCCGACCCACCGATGAATCGGTGGGCTATTTTCGAGCGTCCCTGCGGGACAAAGAAACGATCGTCGGCGACCTGCGCGAAAGCCTTCTTTCCGAACGAAGGCGAGTGTTTCCATTTCATCAATGCCGATTTGATTGCCGCCGGACTGGCGCCGTTTAATCCAGAGAAGGCTGCTGTGCAGACGAAACGATAGATGCCGGCAGAAATGTGCCGCTATGTGACGGTGGTTGTGGGAATCCCGTGGGGAATCCCGTGGGGAATCCCGGGGGGAATCCCGGGGGGAATCCCGAGGGGAATCCCGAGGACGCAACGGCTTGTTGATGCCGCTGTCGGGGGAATCCCGCGGACACAGCCACTTGTTGATGTCGCTGTCAGAAAATTTTCCCCGGTTACCCGTATCCCCCAGCCTGCACACTTCGAAAATGGACCAGGAGCTCGTTCCCGAAAACAACCTGTACCACCGAATAGGTAATTGCAGAGTGCCATTCCTTTGATTCAGTTGGAATATGAATCGGGCAGTCTGGCAGGAATGTGCATCGAAGTCTCCGGTCGGGCATGGTACTTCGCACATGGGTGCCGAACGCTGCACCTTCCGGTAGCCCTGTCGGTTGTGGGGAGTAACATGATCGCGGTGGGAGCATCGATCATGGTGTCGGCGCTGCATCTGGCAGGTACATGGGAGCAACAAGCATCCTTCTCTGCGGACATGATTGCGGTTCGCTGGACCTTCAACTGACATTTGACAACTACTATGACGAGCCGATTTCTGAAACCCTCGCCTGCTGGCGGACCATGCATCGGTTTGAGGCGGAGTGTCTGGCGATGCGGCAGCGGTTGAAAGAGGTGTACGGTTGCCGCGTGTCTTCACTGAATCCGTTTCTGAACTTCGGACTGGAAGGGCACTGTTAGCGGCGCGAGCCGTGATCGGGAGCCGGCAAGTAAAAAGCTGGAAGGGTGAAATCTGAACTCGCAGAACAGATCTCCGGCCCGTTTTTTTGCCCGACGATGTCGCTCCTGTCCCCTGTACTCGGGGGAGAGGGTCGGGTGATGGGGAAAGTGCCGTCGGTCATTGGTCGGCGCTGGTGCTGATTTCTGCGGGTCGATGCCGTCCATTAGGTGCGTGACACCATCAAAGAGGAGCAACCATGGCGACAATCACAACGTTTACCTGAGGCACACCCGCTGGTCCCGGTGCTTCAGACATCTGCAACGTGGAACTCAGCGGTAAGTGCGACGCCTGTGATCCGAAGGCCGGATTCGGTGACAGCAACGGTGTGAATTCCTGGTCATCCGGTGGTGGTGTCGGGGCCATCTTTGATCCGGGGCCTCCAGCAGGTCCTGGCAACCCACCTCCACCGCCGGGACTCTGGACCGCCACGAATCGTGCCACTGTGACGGGCGGCACGGTCAATCTGGGCAGTGGCAACCTGTCGATCAAACTCGGTGTTGCTGACGGCGGCTCAATGACGCCCAGGCCATTCCTCATATACAACGCCATTGCCGCGGCAGCCGGAAGTCTGGGCTACGGCTGGACCGGCGCATTCCGCGATAAGATCCAGACCGTCTCCGGAACCGCCGTGAATCTGATTACCTCAAACGGCGAAGTGTTCCCGTTCAGTAATTTCCACGAGTGTACGAGTGGATACGACACGCCCAGCCAGTCCGGCGTCACGCTCGTCAAACTGCCCGACGGCTGGCAGGCCACCGACATCGGCGGGACCGAGCGACGGTTTGACGCCGGCGGCAAATTTACCTGGATCCAGACACCATCCGGCAGCCGCTGAACCATGGCGTACGACGGATCGAATCAGCTCAGACGCGTCACCGACGTGTTTCTGCGACCAACCACGTACGACTACGATGGCGCCGGAAAGATTCGCCGAATTCAGGACGTGACGGGCTGGCTGACGACGTTTAATGCGGATGCCAGCGGTCGACTGACGCAGAAGGTGTCGTGTTCACTGTGCGTCACCGACATGCGGTATAAGCAGTACATGGTACTGTTGCTTTCATGTTGCTTTCTCTGCTGTTGCTTATTCTTGCCCGATCGCGGAGCGATCGCAGAAAGTAGCCGGGGGTTGGAGCGCAGCGAAAACCCCCGGAACAGAAGCGCCACGTCAATCGCATCCCGGAGGGATGCCAGAATCGTCGCGACAAACACGGCAAATCAAACCGTCGAAATGATCTCTGGCATCCCTTCGGGATGCGGGCCACGTGAGGGACCGTCTCCCGGGGGTCGAAGCTTCGCTTTGACCCCCGGCTACTGTCTGTGACGCCTTCAGCGTCCAGTTGCCTGCGGTGATTGCCAAACCATGACCAGCCTCACTGCCAAACGCGAGATGGAGCGGCTGTGGCCAGCCCATGGTGCCCGACACGCTGAATCGAACGCTTGCGCGTTCTGGCTGTTGAGGCAACAGACGCAGCGGATTGATGCCCGGGGATTCCGCAGGACGTACGGGTATGACGCACTTGACCGAGTCACGAAGCGCCGGTATCCGAACGCCACGCGAGCCACGTTCGCGTACGACGCCGTGGGCAATCGCGCGCGTAACCATTCACGGCCCGGGATTTGGTCGATCATAAAAAGGGGAAAATTGCGATACCGCGTGGATGACAGGGACGTATTCTGAGACGGAGATCGCGGAGAGCCTGCTGGCGGAGATGACGCCGGCGGTGCGGGGGCTTGTCGAGTCGCTGGTGGCTCGCAATCGCGAGCTCGAAGCGACGGTTGGCGAGCACCGGCTGGTCATCGAACGGCTGCAGTCGATCATCGCACGTCAGGAAAAGGAACCTGGCGAACAACGGGAACTGATGGCCGCGCTGCGGGCTGAGATCGAGTAATTGAAGTCTCAGGTGAGTAAACGTCCGGCGAAACCATAGTGCCTTCGGGGTGACTCTGGACGCCGGCGTCTCGGCCCGGGTCATGTGGATGCAGTTGATCCCCACGACTCCGGCGCGAGTTTCGACGGACGGTGATCTGGCGTAAGATTCGAGCGAGGATCGCTGCCGACCGATGGCTTCCTGATCGCTGCCGTCCGCAACGTCCTGCCCCGAGATCGGTGCGGCCTCGAGTCCGATCGTGCCATGCAGGAGACCCGATCCCGCTGTGGGCCGCAGGTCGCTCAAAGTGATATTCGTCGACACTCGCCTTAACGCGGGCTTCGCCCACAACCCAAAACTCTCCGCGACTCCGTGCGGGCATTCTCGTCTCGGAGATACGAGCGACCCTGATGGACGCTTCGCGGTGACAGGTCTCCCGGCGAGCCACAACAGAGCGAGCACGGAATTGAGTCAGAGCCCCTCAGAGTCAATCTCTCATTCTCCTGTCCTCATTCTTCTGCCACTGCGATATCCCTTCGGTAGTCGTTCTGATTCGAATTCCGATTCCGTTCCAGCGAGGATCAGACAGCAGAATGGGCGACTTGGCAGGAGAATGACGACAGCAGAATGCGTCGCAGCTTCCCTGACCTTGACCCGATGCAACCTGCTGGCTCAAATCCTCTGTGGGAGCACATGGACCCGCGCAACGCCATCATACCGAGTTGACTCGTACGCTGTGGACTCGATCTGACTCAGATCGCGGGGACTGGGACCTGGCTCGCACGCCCTGAACTCGATGATCGCCGGGGATCGTTTCCGTCGGTGACACACCGCCATACCAGGACCTGCCGAACTGACGACCCGAACCGACACGCACCGATGTCGGCGAAGGTGCTGCGGCTGACTATCGTGGGGACGCCGCGACACTTCGA
>SYLK01000506.1 GCA_005809115.1 Planctomyces sp.
AAAATAAGTTGAACAAATTGTCTGGTCAGGGAAGCGTAGCGCCCCTGACCAGAATCACGCGGGTGTGTGACAGCGGCTGGACCTGAAGGTTTCGTTTTGACCGTCAAATTGCTGCATGAAATCATCGGCCAGCTGATGAACTGATCCAGCGAATCCGAATTCGAGGCGCAGGATTCATGCGGCCGAAGTTTTCATGAGTTTGTTCAACTTGTTTTTTGGCCGGTCCTGGAGCCGTTGCCCGGACCATTCACTGTTCCTGCCCAGCCCTGTCCTGCCCTGTTCCGGAATTTCGAATGACACCCGTGTTTCTTGCCCTGCCGCTGATCTCCGATCCGACATTTGGCGTCCGCCGGTATCTGGCTGTGGCTGGCGTGGCGGTGCTGCTCGTGCAGGTCAGCTTCGGCCAGGGCTTTGCGCCGACCGATGCTGCGGGCAGAATGACCGTTGCGGAGGGTCTCCGGGCGACGTTGTTCGCCAGTGAGCCGGAAGTCCGTCAGCCCATTTTCTGCAAATGTGACGACCGCGGCCGTCTCTGGACGATCCAGTATCTGCAGTATCCCAATCCGGCAGGACTGACGCGGGTGAGTGTGGACCGCTTTTCGCGAACGGTCTACGACCGTAAACCGGAACCACCTCCGCACGGCCCGCGCGGCGCTGATCGGATCACGATTCTGGAGGACACGGACGGTGACGGGCGTGCGGACCAGTTCCGCGACTTTGTCACGGGGCTGAATCTGTGCACGGGGGTTGAATTCGGCTTTGGCGGTGTTTTCGTCATCCAGGCGCCTTATCTGCTGTTCTACCCGGATCACAATCGCGACGATGTCCCGGATGCCGATCCGGAAGTTCTGCTGGACGGTTTCGGGCTGGAAGATGCTCAGTCGCTCGCCAATCATCTCACCTGGGGGCCCGATGGGTGGCTGTACGGCCTGAACGGGAGCACCACAACCTGCCGGATTCGCGGAATCGAATTTCAGCAGGGTGTCTGGCGCTATCACCCGATCACGCGCGAATTTGAACTGTTCTGCGAGGGCGGTGGCAACATCTACGGCCTGACCTTTGATCGCCAGGGTCGTCTGTTATACAGCTCCAACGGCGGCGTGTTCTATCACGGAGTGCAGGGCGGGTACTACGAAAAGAACTTCGGCAAACACGGTCCGCTGCATAACCCGTTTACGTACGGCTACTTTTCCCACGTGCGGCTGGAAGGCAGCACCGGCCGCCCCAATCCCGGCGCCACCATGTACCTTGGAGATTCCTTTCCCCGCAGGTACCACGATACTCTGATGGTCAGCGATTTTCTGACTCATACGTGCTCATGGTGGCAGGTGGAACCCGCCGGATCGACCGTCACGGCAAAACTCGGCGGGTTGCTGCTGAATTCCCATGACACGTGGTTTGGCGCCACAGATCTTTGTCTGGGGCCTGACGGTGCCGTCTACGTCGCGGATTTCTGCGATCAGCGAACGGCCCATCCGGATCCCGATGCTCAGTGGGACACTTCCAACGGGCGGATCTACCGCATCCAGGGGGATCCGCCGGCCAGCCCACACACCGGGGTCCCGGATTTCAGCAGCCGGTCCACGGCAGCGCTGATCGAGCTGCTGCAGTCGCCCAACGGCTGGATCGTGCAGCGGGCTCGTCGTTTCCTCGCCGAACGGCAGGACCCCACCGCGTGGGTTCCTCTGCGGGATCTGGCAGTCGATTCCAGTGATCCGGAACTGTCGCTGCAGGCCCTCTGGGCGCTCCACTCTGCCGGTGGTCTGGATGCGCCCACCGCGGTTCAGCTGCTGGATCACAAGTCGGAACACGTGCGTTCGTGGACGGTTCGCCTGCTGGGTGATACCGGTCATGTGACACCCGAACTGATCACCAGCCTGCTGAAGATGGCCGAACACGACGCCAGCGTCATCGTCCGCGGGCAGCTGGCGGCGACTTCCAGACGACTGGCGGGAGATCCGGCCGTCTCCATTCTGCACACGCTGATTTCCCGTGGTGTTGACGCGCAGGATGCGTTCGTCCCGCTTCAGCTGTGGTGGGGGCTGGAGGCAAAGGCCATCTCGGATCGCGACCGCATTCTGACGCTGTTTGCGAAGTCCGAATGCTGGGACCAGCCGGCATTTCGCGACCATCTGCTGCGACTGCTCCGGCGATACGCCGCCGACGGGACTCCGCCGGCCTTTGCGGCCTGTCAGGGGCTGTGGGATTCCGCACCACAGCACGCGCAGGAGCCCGTGCTGCAGGCGCTGCATCAGGGACTTTCCGAGCGATCTGCCGCAGCGTCCCGCGAACCTCTGCCACCCGAACTCCAGCAGAAGATTCTGGCAGCCTGGCAGAATCAGCCGGACCAGAACCTCCGACTGCGGCTGGGACTGCAGGCCGGTCTGAGTGAGCCGTATGGTCATCTTCTGGACCAGCTCAGGCTGTCGGAATCCGTGCAACCCCTGGACGCTGACGCCATCGTACAGAGGCTTTCAGTTCTGGCAGAGTACGGCCGGGATGACTGCGTGCCGGTGGTCCTGAGGCT
>SYLK01000507.1 GCA_005809115.1 Planctomyces sp.
CGGAACCGAACGGTAAATCGGAGCACTCATGGATTCGATCAGAATCCATTCCTTGTGGTCCGTGTCTGTTGCTTCGCCCTTGATGTCGCCCAGTTTCATGAATGCTGGCATGGTCGTGATTCCTGTTCTGCTGCACTGTTCTTGTCGATGTGGCGGTTCAACCGGTCGCTGTTTCCGCCTGTTGCTCTCTTCGCCCTGTTTTCCGGTGCACGCGACCGGCTGATACCACCATTATCCGCGCATCGCTGCTGCGGTTGCCTGATTTCCGGAAAAAATACCACAGGGCAATGGCAACTCGATCTGTTCGACCGTCCGCTGTCGCTGCGGACGGCCAGAACACAAAAAAAAGGCAGAACCGGGGGGACGCGCCCCCGGATCTGCCCGAAGAGAAACTCAGTGTTCGGATCCTGCGGTGTCACCGCGGGATCAGCTGCGGCCTTCGGCTGGATTGTACTTGGCGGGAACCTGGCCCAGCTTGTCGCCCGTCTTGGGATCGACCACGATGTAATTCCACTCCGCCTTGGTATAGCCCAGCGTGATCTGTTCCGTCGGCAATGGGCTTCCCGAAGAATTCGCGTGCATCGAAAAGCTGCTGATGATCACGTCGTGGAGTTTGTAGGTCAGGTACGGCTCCTGCTTGTTCTTCACCGTCGTGCAGAAATGGACCTCAACGTCCATGAAGAACGTCCCGTTGGCACAGTTTTCCTGCAGCTTGGTGGACGACTTGTCCAGTTGCCGTACAACGACCACGTCGCCAAGATTGGTGTCGCCCTTGGTGCGCTGCTGGTCTTTGGCTCCCTGCGGAACCGAGCGGAAAATCGGAGCACTCATGGATTCGATCAGAATCCATTCCTTGTGGTCCGTGTCCGATGCTTCGCCCTTGATGTCGCCCAGTTTCATGAATGCTGGCATGGTCGTGATTCCTGTTCTGCTGCACTGTTCTTGTCGATGTGGCGGTTCAACCGGTCGCTGTGTCTGCCTGTTGATCTCTTCGCCCTGTTTTCCGGTGCACGCGACCGGCTGATGCCACCATTATCCGCAACTCACCGATGCGGTTGCCTGATTTCCACGAAAAACCTCCCGCGCGGGCGGTAACGCTGGTCTGGAACCTGTCGCGACTTGATTTTGAACAGTGTTTCCCGGTCAGGATACCGTGTTTTCTGGTCAGGATGAAGCCGGTCCGGACGCAGGGCAGCATCAGGTACAGGTCGTATCTTAGAACCCCTGACCTGACCTGCCGCCAATCACAGTTTGTCGAGGATCCTGTTCAACTGTCTGTCCAGCTGCTGGTTGAGTTTCTTCTCCAGCGCCTGTGCTCCGAACGTCTGCAGCATATTGCCGGTGTCCGGCAGGGGCTGTTCAATCGTGCCACGAATCGGCACACGCACGGCGCGGGATTCTGCTCCCGCACGATGTTTTTCCAGCGGAATCTCCAGCTCCAGCTGGATCCGTCGATCCAGTCCCACGCTGCCACTGGAGCGGATCCGATACCCGGCGAGATCCATTGTCAGCCCCTGATGAGACACCAGTCCCTGACGGACTTCGAATGGAATCTCCTGTGCCGGCAGGACAAGCGACTGAACCACGGAGCCGCGATCTGATCCGCTGACTCGGCGAATCGCATCGATTCCCTGCAGCAGCGGCATCAGCGACGGACCGGGACTGGCTTCAGCGCTGTGGATCGTGACAACTGCGGTGATTTCCGACTGTTCCGGGGCATTGAGGTGATAGTCGAAGCGCTCAACCCGTGCCGAGACGACGGCGTTGACCGATGATGCGTCTCCCAGCAGCGGGGCGAGGTAAGTCAGCCACGCGCGGCACATTTCCTGTGACAGATCGACCTGTTCTACCCGACTGCCGGTCGCCAGCTGGAGTCGCATCGCGGACAGGTCATATTGCGGCATGATGCTGACTTCGCCGGAATTCAGCGAACAGTTGATCGGCTGTGTCTTCAGGAGACCGTTTTCCAGCACTGCCCGGGCACTGGAGCTGCCCAGCCGCAGGCCCCACAAGTTCGCCGATTCCCACGAGACTCCGCCCGTCATCTGGAGCGGGGTCGGCCCGAGACTGCGCGGCTGCTGCCCGGTCGCTCCGGCCGGCTGCGACACCACTGCCCGCAGCAGTGATGGCGACCCCACGATACGAAAAACGTCCTGCCCAGTACCGGTCAGCCTGACGAACGGGCTGGAAGACAGCAGTCGACTGCACAGCACAGTCAGGTCGTAGCGAGTATCCGCGGTCAGGTCGAGTTCCATGCAGTCCGCTGTCCCTGCCACAGAACCGGACACGGCGGAACTGAGGCCTGGCAGCGTCAGCAGCCCGCGATGAATTTTCAGTGTGCCGGCAGACGAGTCCGCCGTGAGCTGCACATCAGCCGATGCTTCATCAATGATCAGCGTTCCAGGGAGTGCTGACTGGCGGGAGACGGGACGAATCCTGGGACGCTCCCCGGAACCGACCTGCTGTGGCTGGACCACAGCTCTGAGCTGCACGTGACGCGATTCGGCCGCCTCGAGATCCACCGCTACCGCAGACGTTTCCGAAAGCCATGTGGCTGCATGCCACGGTGCCGCCATCGTTCGGAAAGCCGCGCCCGATCCGGCAATATGGAAGTCCCCGGCGAGCATTGACGACAGCGGACGGCGAAAATCGATCCGCATTCCCGAACTGCCAGCCCGCAGATCTTTCCCGCTGATCTCCAGATCGGCGATCTTCAGCGAATCAGCCGACACAGTCAGGTGCGTCCGCAGATTCACGTCGCCCGAAATCCCGGGCCGGGGAATTTCGAAAACCGGGTGCAGCCATTCCCAGACCTTCTCAGGCTGGATCGTCCCGACGATCTGGAGTCCGCCGTCTGCACGAGTACAGTCCAGGCTGCCGAAATCGGCCGTGATTCGCAGCTGAGACATCTCGGGACGCGGCAGGAACGGCCCGACAGCATCCAGTCGTACCTGTGCGCCCAGAACCGCAGGCCGGCCACCACGTACAAATTCCAGACGGCTGTTCTGCAATGTCCCCTGCCAGCGTGGGTTATGTCGACCCCGCGGGTCATCGGCTGGGAAGTGAGACGTCGTTTCGGGCGAAATTGCAGCCAGATCCGCGGTGGCGTCAAATTTCAGGCGGCCGCTCTTCAGGACGACGTCCTCAGGCACTCCCAGAGTGCGGGGAATCTGTGCGAAGATCCGGGCCAGGTCGAGTTCGCCGGTGATCTGCGCCTCGTTCCGGACTGTCTCCGGGTTATCCGAGGCGATCATCGGTCCTGCCGCTGCAGCAGCGGGGGCATAGCGGGCCTCGCCCGATCCGCGGAATTCCAGAAAGTCGGTGCGAATCGCCATCTGATCCAGAAGTACTCCGTCACGAGCCAGCGCAATCGCGCCCGATGCCATGACTTCCGAACTCTGCAGCCATTCGCCAGCACGCCATTCCCGACAGCGAACACGAATTCGCTGGCCCGTGAGCTGCAGACGGCCTGCCATTCCATCCGCCAGACATCGACCGGCCAGTTCCGCTTCCAGATCACACGAAACAATCCCATCACATGTCACGTGGGCTGCGGCGGTTCCATGCAGCAGTGGCTGCAGCAGCCGCAGGTCCAGTTCGCGAGCGGAAACACGAACCGCCTGCCGCTCCAGCTTCTCACCGGAAGGAACAATCCGGACGAGCACCGGGGTACCACCTGGCGACGCCGGAGGCACCAGTGCGTCTGCCTGGTCTGAGGAAACAGGTCCCGTGATCCGAGCCGAAAATTGCAGTTCGGGAAAGGGGCGATGTGAATCCAGCGTGGAAAACCGGGCATCAATTTCTGTCACGTGAGTCACGGCGAGGGGTGTTGACCGTTTCGCCATGGTCGCGGGCGATACCGCGGCATCGGACTCCGACGGCCGTTTCGGAGCCAGGAATAAGACAGTTCCGTTCCGAATCGTGACGCAGAACGGGAACACCTGATCCGAAGTTTCTGCAGACCCACCCGACAACGCGGTCAGCGTGCGCTGCAGGTTCGTTCCGGATTCGTCTGCGACCAGCAGGATCTGCGGTTGCTGGAGTTCCAGAGATGTTCCGGCACCCAGATTCGCCACAATTTTCCAGAGCGGCTCGCGGGTGCGAATCCGCGACACTCGCAGCAGCGGTGTACCTTCCAGGGCGGGAACATCAGCTGCCGTGGTCGAGCGGCCGGGTGCTGGCTCGGCGTCAGCACCGTCCGGCGGGCTCAGATCCCGGAGCTGCAGGTCCGTGACTTCGACGGGGGCCCACCAGTGCAGGCTGATCGTCCGAAACTGGAGAGCATCGGCCAGTTGCGGAGAAACCCGCTTCAGCAGCTCCGGGACAGCGCCGAAAATGCTGAGCGCCGTCGGCAGCAGTGCCAACACGGCAAACGCCAGCAGCAACAGCCGGAAACTCCAGCGACGTCGCGACGTCACCGGCCCTGTCACCACCTCCGGTTCGGCCACCCGGAGTCTCTCGGGAAGTTCGACTTTTGCCATTCCAGGTCCGCCAGCCTGTCAGAATGCGGGAATGCCCGCGTCCCGTTACGCGACGAAACGCGCCGCTGCAGCGCTTCTTTTCCGGAAATCGACAGACGGGATCGCGGGAAGCCAGACGAATCGGTGCAGGCTGAGGATTCGCTGCAATCCGCAACGTCAGTGGCCCATGGTGCCCAGCACCTGCGGGCGGACTCATCGGTTGAGTCGCCGCAGTTTAAGAGATCCGCAGATCTGCCCACACTTCATGGGTCAATCCTGCCGCGCCCCGTGATTCCGGCGGGATTCGAAGAATTCCGTGGTAGTTTTCCTGCGTGGACCGTTTCCGGAGGCGGCCGGGGGCCATGTGCCGCAACCGGAACGGGAGATCAGGTCCTGCACAAACTTCACTCGACGGCGGCGTAATCGCGGAGGTCATCACAATGAAGCTTTTGTTTCGAGGCACCAGGGCGGAAGTCCTGACTTGTCTGTTGTCGTGTGTCTTCCTGACTGATCGGACCACAGCATCCGACAGCCACGCCCGTGGCGCCATGCTGATGTCGCTCCCCGCGTTCAGCGGGATGGTGATGACACAGCCGGTGCTGTTGAGTTCGATCCTGACGGAACCGACGGATTCGGAGGCATTCACGGCAGCGTCTGGCTGGCAGGTCGACGGAGCTGAAGGCGTGCTGCCGCCGGGCACGCTGGGGACCACCTATGAGCGTCCTTCGCACCCGATACCCGCGGAAAAGCATCCGCGAACAGGTATGCTGGCGGTGCGGGACGGTGGCGCGGTACCGTTTCTGACCGTCCAGCGGATGGGCGGTTTTCGCATGAAAAGCACAGGCGTGTGGCTGTTCGAGTCAGAACGTCCGCTCGACCACGGCGTCTGTCAGATAGTCCGAGTCGAAGCGCGTCGATCAGTGCAGGAGATTGAGCCGTACTCCACAAAGTTTGTGCGCCTGATCCCCGGACGAATTGTCTATCTGGACTTCTGATCAGGAAACCAGGAAACCCCTGGCGTTTCGTGATCCTCCGTCGTACAACCATTCGCCGACAGTCAGGGGCCGGTTGTGCGGGCAGAGCAACGGTCGCCTGTCGCCTGGCTCAGCTTTCGGTAAGGTGCTGTCTGTCCGCGAACCGAGGGGATTCCGTGATCTGTGTGGAGCATCTGTCGCGTCACTTTGGAGAGGGGACGGATGAAGTCCGCGCGGTTGACGATTTGTCATTCCGTGTGGGGCCGGGTGAAGTCTACGGTCTGCTTGGCGCCAACGGTGCCGGAAAGACGACCACGCTGCGAATGATCATGGGGCTGCTGGTGCCCACTCGGGGTGACGTGGAGATTCTGGGTCGGTATGTCACCCGCCACCCGGAGGGTATCAAGCGGCAGATCGGCCTGGTTTCGGCCAGTGCAGGTCTGTATCAGTGGCTGACACCCAGAGAAATACTGCTGTTTTTTGCTGGCGGGTACGGCCTGTCCCGGGTTCAGGCCGCCGCACGCGTGGAGACGCTTAGTCGCCTGATGGACCTGCATCGGTTTCTGGATCGCCGTTCGGCCACGTTGAGTACCGGACAGAAGCAGCGTGTCAACCTGGCGAGGGCGCTGGTGCATGATCCGCCGGTGGTTCTGCTGGATGAACCCACACGCGGACTGGACGTGGTGGGCTCACAGGTGGTGTTCCAGTTTGTCAAAGCGCTGCGGGAGGCCGGCAAGGCCATTGTCGTCTGCACCCATCAGCTGGATGAAGCCGAACGCCTGTGCGACCGCTTCGGGCTGCTGCACCGCGGACAGATGCGGTATGAAGGCACGCTGGCGGAACTGCGGGAGCAGACTGGCCGCAATTCGATCGTGGACATGTTTGTGGATCTGCTGCAGGAGCCTGCTGCGGTTCGGAGTATCCCGGCATGACCATGATCAGCGGCCTCTCCGGGGATGAAACGTCCGCAGTGCCACTTCAGCCCGAGGGAAACACCGCCGGTCAGCGGGCTCTGCTGCTGACGTCCAAGGAGCTGCGCGAGACACTGCGGGACCGCCGCACGATCATCACGCTGCTCGCCATGCCCCTGCTGCTGTACCCGCTGCTGGGGATGGTGTTTCGTTTCATGGCCGTCAGCCAGCTGAAACGGGACGCGGCGCCGGATTTTGCGATTGCAGCCGGCACCGAAGTTGAGGCTCTCTGGCTGCGACATGCGCTGGAACTCGGTGAGAAATCGCTGGACGGCAACGCCAGCAAAGGCAACGCCAGCAAAGGCAACGCCAGCAAAGGCAACGCCAGCAAAGGCAACGCCAGCAAAGGCAACGCCAGCAAAGGCAACGCCAGCAAAGGCAACGCCAGAAAAGGCAACGCCAGCAAAGGCAGCGAGGGCAGCGGCAGCAAGGGCAGCGGCAGCGAGGGCAGCGGCAGCGAGGGCAGCGGCAGCAAAGGCAGCGGCAGCAAAGGCAGCGGCAGCGAGGGCGAACCAGCAACGCCGGAGTTGTCTGAGCCGCGAGTGAATATCGTTTCACCGAGAGATCCAGCCAGTTTTGACCTGCACCAGGCGGTGGCTTCTCAGCAGGCTGATCTGGGAGTGGAAGTGCGACTTGTGGACTGGAACGGGCGGCTCCGGGGACTGCAGGCTGCCACTGTACGGCTGATCTCCTGTCGCGATTCAGCCACGAGCCGTGAAGCTCTGCGGTTCGTCGAGCAGCGTCTGCAGGCCGCGAACATGCAGTCTCTGATGGAGTTCGCCAGATCCGTGGACAGCACCGTTCGCGCGCCCATCCAGACGTCCCGCAGTTCTGTCGCGTCAACACAGAAGTCACGTGGATTTCTGGGACTGCTGCCGCTGGTCCTGCTGCTGATGACAGTGACGGGTGGCGTGTATCCAGCGATCGACCTGACAGCGGGCGAGCGGGAGCGGGATACGCTGGAGACGCTGATTGCCCTGCCGATTCCCCGGGTGCATCTGCTGCTGGCCAAGTATGTCGCGGTCTTTACGGTAACGATGCTGACAGGGATCATGAACATTCTGGCTATGGCTGCCACTGTGTATACCCTGCGAATGGAACTGCAGCTGTTCGGCGATGACGGTCTGACGCTCAGACTGGCGCTGGCCCTGGTGGGAATCCTGGTGGTGTTCGGACTGTTTTATTCGGCAGTGCTGCTGGCACTTACCAGCTCCTCCCGCAGCTTCAAGGAGGCTCAGGCTTACCTGATCCCGCTGATGCTGCTGTCGTTGACGCCCGGTCTGGTCATCCTGCTGCCGGGCTGGCAGCTGGAGGGTCTGATTTCGGTAGCGCCGCTCGTCAACATGCTGCTCCTCGCACGTGATGTTTTCGAGGGCACAGCCAGGCTGTTTCCGGCCACTGCCGCGGTGGCGTCAACTCTGATTTACGCCGGGATTGCTCTGGCGGTGGCGGCACAGATCTTCGGAACAGACGCGGTTGCCGTGGGCAGTCGCGGTACCTGGTCGGAACTCTGGAGACGTCCTGCGCTGCGGAGTGAGCAGCCTCTGCTCGCCACAGGTCTGATGATCCTGGGGATGCTGTTTCCACTGTACTTTTTCGCCAATGGTCTGCTCAGCCGGATCAGCGACGAACATCCGCAGAACCGTGTGCTGGCATCTGGCGGGCTCACGATCCTGCTGTTTGGGGCCCTGCCGGCCGCCGTCGCGTACTGGCGCCGGCTGCAGCCGAGCACGACCTGGCAGTTCAGGCGGCCTGCGCTGCAGGTCTGGCCGGCAGCTCTGCTGCTGGGCTGCGGTGCCTGGCCGTGCGTGTATGAACTCGTGATGCTGACGCAGCAGATCGGCTTTGCCAGACTGGATCCGGCGCGTCTGCAGCAGGTGGCTGAGATTCTGGAACGCTGGCGAATGATTCCATTGCCGGTGATGGTGCTGTGTTTCGGCATACTGCCGGGCATGTTCGAGGAACTGTTCTTTCGTGGTTTTCTGCTGAGTTCGCTGCGATCCAGTTTTCGCCCGGCAGCAGCGATCCTGCTGTGCGGCGCGATTTTCGGCGTATTTCACGTGATCGCCACTGAGGGAGCCGCGCTGGAACGCCTGTTGCCCAGCACCTGCCTCGGCTGCCTCCTGGCCTGGGTTGCTGTTCGGACTGGCAGCGTCTGGCCCGGGATGCTGGTGCATGTGTGTCACAATTCGTCGTTGCTGGTGATTGCTCACTACCGGGACGAACTCCAGGGACTGCTGGGTGCAGAGCAGCTGGCGGAGCATCTTCCGGCCAGCTGGCTGGCGGCATCTGTGGTCTCAGTCGTCATCAGTGTGCTCTGGATTCGTGTGACGCCGAAAACGGCAGCCTCCGCCGGCGCCCCGCCACTGCTCCAGTCTGAGATCCCCTGATCAGCTCGTCGATGTGCGGACCTCGAATGACGCTGCAGACGCCGGAAGCGAGTGATCTGATCCGGCATCGCCGAGTTGAGAAGTCTTGTCCAGTCGGGGCGACTGTGGAAAAAATCGCTCCCGCAGCAGCGGCGGATCCGTTATGATGCGGAATGTGGCATGTTCGGTCCGGCCGGAGTCTGGTGTGTGCAGCATGGGTGCGCTCCGGTGCAGGATTCGGGATCTGGTTGCGCCTGAGACAGCGCCGATTCGGGCGTCCTGCAGCGGCTGCCACAAACAGGAACTGACCCTATGCGTTGTCCATTCTGCAGTCACGACGAATCCAAAGTCATCGACTCACGCACCAGTCCGGATATGGCGATCCGGCGGCGGCGCGAATGCCTGCGATGCGAACGCAGGTTCACAACCTATGAACGGATCGAGGAATCGCCGATCAAAGTCATCAAGAAGGATGGCTCACGCGTGACGTTTGACCGGAACAAGATCCGGCTGGGTGTCGAGAAGGCCTGCTACAAGCGTCCGGTCAGCATTGAACAGATCGACCAGCTGGTTGGCCAGGTGGAAGCGATGATTTATGAAGACGGGCTCCGAGAAATTCCGTCCCGCCAGATTGGTGAACTGGTCTTCGATGCCCTGAGAGAACTTGATAAGGTCGCCTTCGTGCGGTTTGCTTCCGTGTATCGTGAGTTCCAGGATGTTCACGACTTCGTGGATGAACTTCAGCCCATTCTGGAAAACCGCAGGCGGGACAGGTGAACTGGGGGCGCTCCGCGAATGAGGCTCCGCGGACCAGCGATGTCACGCCGGAATTCGCACCACCTGCGGCCCTGTGGCCGGCGCCGGCACTGTCCGTCGCCCTGGCATTCATCGCCGGTATCTGGCTGGCAGACTTTTGGCACGTCAGTCCGACGGTACCGCTGTTCGGCAGCGGCGGCCTGATCGCAGCCGCCGCGCTGCTGGACGCACGCAGTCGCAGCACCTTCGCCACCGTCAGCCTGTTCCTTGCTGCAGTGCTGCTCGGCACTGCCCTGTGGGCGCTGAGGCAACAGAAAATCTACGCGGACGATATCCGACACATTGGCGCCGCCCCGGACGAGACCGTCCGGGTGACTGGAGTGATCTCCTCAATCCCCGCTGAGCAGACGGTCCGGTCTGTCCCCCGGCTGGCAGCCGGAGGATCGGCGAATATTCAGACGACATTTCATCTGCGACTGCTGGAACTCCTGGCAGCAGATCGGCGTCTGCCGGTCAGCGGCACCCTGCGGACAGTCGTTTCCGGCACGTCTGCCGGCCTGCCTCGCTGGGGCGAGCAGGTGCAGATCACCGGACGACTGGAAACCGCTTTTCCGGTGAACAATCCTGGGGAGTTTGATTATCAGTCATTTCTGCGGCATCAGTCCGTTTCGGGGGTCCTGTCTGTGGAGCATCCGGCGGCCATCGTCGCGGTGCGGCTGCACCCGGGCTGGTCCCCGCGGGGGCTGATCACGGATCTGCGGCGCAGCATGTCGTGGCTGATTGAACGTGAAGTTGCGCCGCGCGTCAGGCCGCTCGCCGAAGCGCTGCTGCTCGGCAATCGGGGCCACCTGGACCCGGCAGTTGAGCGCGACTTCATCGCCAGTGGAACCATGCACCTGCTGGCCATTTCGGGGCTGCACGTGGGGATTCTGTGGCTGTTTCTGATCCGCCTGATGAACCTGCTGCTGGTGAGTCGCACACGCGGCATGCTGCTGGCCGTCGCCTGCTGTGCGGTCTACGCCATTCTCACTGACCTGCGCCCGTCCGTGCTGCGGGCGACTGTCTTCATGGGACTTTACGTTGTTGCGCAGCTGGTGAACCGAGAGGTGCGTATGCAGTCTCTGATCGGCAACACAGCACTCCTCCTGATCCTGACTGATCCGGGGATCGCGTTCGACGTGGGAGCCTGGCTGTCGTTTCTGGCAGTGGCCGCTCTTGGATGGGTTTCTGATCAGGGTCCGCAGGAACACCGCGGTGACCTGCCTCCGGACGCACTCACGTGGAGCGATCGTGGTCGCGAGATACTGCGCCTGGCGCGTGCGCGACTGGGGCTGCGCTACCGGCAGACAGTCGCCGTGACAGTCTTTGCGACTCCGCTGGTCGCGTCACTGTTTCATGTCGTATCAGCGGTCAGCGTCGTGATCAATCTCCTGCTGATTCCTCTGACCGGCTGCGTGATGATCTGCGGTTTCGTCTTCC
>SYLK01000508.1 GCA_005809115.1 Planctomyces sp.
GATTGGTTCAGTTGGTGGTCAGGGAATCTGGCCTATCTCATATTCCTCCAATTCGGAAAACCCCAGTTTTTCCGGATTCAAAATGCTTCACAGCGTTGCCGATCACCCGTCCACGGATGCGAAAATCGACCTGGGCTGGATTCTTCATCGTGTCGGCTCCTGAAATGGTCGTGCAGCGGAGTGGTTACATCCGAGATCAATCCGCGTGTTTCAGACGGATGCGGGTGAATGGCTTCAGGCAACCTGATTTCCCGAAATTCGATGAACTCCTCATCCGATTGCCCTTGCCATCACCCCGCAGGGTAGTAGTATTACTGATCGTTGCCAGCGTTGGAAGCAGGGGGCTGTGCCTTTTACCCTGAACGTCAATGCTGAAAATGGCGATACGATCGAATCGTCTGTCCACCAGTTGCACTCTGTACCGAACATCTGTGGAGAACCAGAACATGTCTTCTGAACGACGAATTCTTGTGCTGCTGTCCGTACTGTTCCTCGGACCGGGACTGGCTGCGGCGGAGCCGCAGCAACAGCCGGATATCGCGGGGGAGCGTGAGCCAGGCTCTGCATCGGAAGGCGATCCGGATCAGGAGTGGCGGTGCCGTGTGACGTTGCTATGCCGCACCAATTCATCGCTGCGGGAGACCTGCGAGCGACAGCATGCAGAGAAATACAAAGCCCGAGCGAATGCCATCGCCTGTGCCGCTGCTTTACTCGAGGCAGCTGGCTGCACAAACTGGGTGATTGATGACTGGAATTTCTCGCAGGTTAACTTCGCGGCGGCCGTGGAGAATAGTGCGGCAGCTACGAACCGTGCCGCAGTCGCGTCGTCGCTCTGGAAGGTCAAGTTCATGTGCCTGTTGTCTGATGGCTGTTCGCTCGAGACGACCACAGAGGGTGCATGTTTTTGTGCTGCCTTTTCCGAGGCACGTGAGCTGGTCTGCGCAGGCGCCCAGGAAATCTGCGACCAGCGGGGCTGCACGATAAAATCCTGCTGTTACACGATCGTGCAGCGGCCGTGCTGTCCGTGCCGCTGATCGGAAGGGGAACCTCGCGACGTCTCAGTGCGGCTCGTTACGGCGACGGGTTGACCTGAAAAAATCGCTGCTCGGCCGCGGTGAGATCGCGAGGTTTCTGGCGGAGGCCTTCTTTCACTGGGGACAGCGGCCATTTCCTGAGGTGCTCTGCTGAAGTGATCAGCCACTGATTATCCGGAGTGAATGGGAACCACGTTGCTCCCGGTTTCGACGAGTTGAATTCGATGGCTTTCCTGTCGGAATCCCGGTAGCTCAGAACCTCGTCGCCTGATTCGATGTTCCAGACAGTCACCTGATCATTTCTCAGCACGACGGCAATCAAGTGGCCGTCCGGGCTGAAGGCGGCATTCTCTACCCGCTGACCGATGCGATCCAGCTCACGCACCACATCAAGCGACGGGAGTTTTCTCACCGCCAGAATTCCCCTGTCGGACACAACCGCAATCCGGGTTCCGGCCGGGTTGAACCGCGCTCGTCGTACGCCACCGGAAAGACTGAGGCGCTGCTGAACTCGTGTGGTCGTGTCGACAAGGATTGCGTTCGTCGACAGACCGGAGTCCGGCGAGTTCGTTTGTCGCTGTTGTTCCACGATAAGGATCTGTTGGCCGTCTGACGAGAGTTGCGCTTCGAGAATCCCGCGCTCGATGAAAATCGTCTCCGCTGTCCCCGATGTCACGTTCCAGATTCTGAGAGTATCGTCGACACCGGCCGTCAGCAACGTCCCGCCATCTCCGGAAAACTGAATCAGCTCGACCGCACCCTCGTGTCCGCTGAGCAGGTGCATACGGCGTCCTTCCACCGTGTCCCAGAGCACGCAGCGGCCGGAGCTGTCCGCGGTGACCAGCAGCCGGCCATCCTGACTGAGGGCACCGGACGTAATCGGCTGATCGTGTTCGTCCAGCAGATGCAGACGATTCCCGTCGGCGTCCCAGATCGAGACGGTCGAGTCCCATGACGCACAGACGAATCGCTTCCGATCATCTGCTAACCCGCAGCGGACAATGGGTCCGGAGTGCCCGCCGAGCCTGGTGATCCGCGTTGCCTGCTGAATTCCGGTCACTGCCGCGCCATGAGTTGCCCGTGAAAGTGCGGCGACGCGATAATTCCAGTCGGCATGCAGACTCAGGGGCTCGCCCGAGACCAGTTGTGGCTCCGCCGTCTGCTCCAGAGTCACTGCATTCCAGACGCGAAGATATGCCGAGCGCGGATTCGATGGCGGATCGGCAGCATCAGACAGGTCCTGTGGCTGTGAGACCGCATCCACGGAAACCAGGTTTGCTTCGAGAAACACCGCGCTCCCTGCCGGGACCGTTGTGACAACGCGCAGATCATTCGTCTCATAATTCCACAGACTGACGCCTTCCCGCGATGCGATTGCCACGACGGGATTGCGCGCATGGGGCGCGACCGTGGTCCGTGAACCGGAACGCGACGTGGCGAGAATCAGGTTCCCGGTCTCTGCCGACCAGCAGCGAACGGGCTGCGGCTGCAGCACAGTCCACGTCACGACCCGCGAACCGTCCGGCGAAAACACTGCGCGATCGAACCGGGCGCCAGCCTCGGCAATCACGACCGGATTCGGGCGTGTTTCGACGCCTGACGACTCCGTCAACGACCAGACCCGAGCCGTATTCTGGTCGTCCACGGTCACGAGATGACTGCCGTCTCCGGTGAAATTGACACTGATGACGGACGACGGATGCCGCAGAATTCGATCCACAGCGCCCGTGGCCGCATCCAGCAGGAAACAACGTCCGCTGGCGTAACCGACGGCACCGCGACTGGTTCCCGGAGCCGACTTGTAGTCCCGTGCCACGTCACCCGCACTGCCAATCAGGAACTTCTCGCCCGTGCGGGGATCCCAGCGCCACGCC
>SYLK01000509.1 GCA_005809115.1 Planctomyces sp.
AACCCAGCAAGCGAGGTCACCCCCACTGCGGCCAGCGAGATCGCAATCGCTTCTCGTGCATCCACACCGAGTCCATAGACCAGCAGCGGAACCGCGAAGATCGTACCCCCACCACCGGTCAAACCCAGCGAGAGACCCACGACCACTCCGAAGATGAGGCTCAGCCACAACATCATGAAGTCTCCCTCGTGTGATTCTGAGATGCATCATGGTCTGGATGTCCCTGGCGGTGGGGGGGGGACTCTTGTGACGCTTCAAACAAGGGGGCAGGAACCAATCGTGCGGAGCACCCTCCAGGCCATTCGGCTATTGGTTCCTGCCCCCCCTTTTCTTAAAAAAGCCTGACACAACACGAGTGCTCGTCGACTGCCTCAGGCGTCGTGGTCCGGGGGTTCTTGATCACTTCGTGCAGACCGTCCCGTAAGTGGCCGACGCCGTCCCGTCCGATTCGGTCGGCAGCTTCGAGGCAATCCACGCCTTGATGCCGCCAACGAGATCACTGACGTTGGTTCGGCCCGCTTCCGCGAGCAGACTGATTCCGATCGCCGAGCGGTAGCCCCCTTCGCAGTGGACGACGACCGGGCGATCCCGGGGGATTTCCGCCAGCCGTTCCCGCAGGTGTGTCAGCGGAATGTTGTGACTGCAGGACAGATGTCCGGAAATCCATTCTTTCTCGGAACGAACATCCACCACGAATGGACGCGGCGACTCCGCCAGTTGCACGGCCAATGCCGGGGCCGTGATCCGCGAAATCACCCGAATCAACTCCGGATGCGGTTCCAGCGCCGCCATCCCGTCACCGAGATAACCGGCGACGTTGTCGAAGCCGATGCGGCCCAGCCGCATCACGGCCTCTTCTTCGCTCCCCGGATCAGCGATCACGACGATCGGACGATCATGGCTGAGGATCGATCCACACCAGGTGGCGTATTTCCCTTTGAGGCCGATGTTGACGGAACCGGCAAGATGCGCGCCCTCGAAATCGGCCGCTTCGCGGACATCGACGAGTTCGGCTCCCTGGTTCTTCATCTGCACGACCTCATCAACGCTGAGGGCCTTCAGAGACGTGCCGAGCGTGGACTCCAGGTCGGGGCGCTCCTGTCGATTCCTGATCGCGTCGTACACGAAGTAGTCCGGTGCTTCCGGTTGATCGCTCGTCACGAGCCGCTGGAAGTCCTCGAAACTCATGGGCTGCAGGGCGTAGTTGAACTTCTTCTGCTCGCCGATCGTCGAGACCGTCTCTTTGCTCAGATTCTTCCCGCACATGGAACCGGCTCCGTGTGCCGGATAGACCAGTGTGGAGTCCGGCAGCTCGCGGAGTTTGTTGAGCGAGTGGTACAGCATCTCGGCCAGTTCGTCCGCCGTGACACCGATGGAGGCCAGAAGGTCGGGCCGACCCACGTCTCCAATGAACAGCGTGTCGCCGGTCAGTACGGCTTGTGGCACGGCGTCGCTCTTCGTCCGGTCGAAGACCAGCAGCGAAATCCCTTCCGGTGTGTGACCTGGTGTCTCCAGAATCCGGATGCGGAGATCTCCCAGTTCAAGGAGGTCGCCCTCCTTCACGGCCTGGACATCGAACTCCGCCTGCGCACGGGCTCCCATCACGATCCGCGCCCCGGCCCGGTTTCGCAGTTCGATGTGGCCAGCGAGGAAGTCCGCATGAAAGTGCGTGAGCACCACGTATCTGATGGTATAGCCGCCCTCCCGGGCTTCTCGAAGGTATTGCTCGATGTCGCGCTGTGGATCCACAACCACGGCCTGCCTGGTCCGTTCATCGGCGATCAGGTAAGAAGCGTGTGCCAGACAACTGAGGTAGTACTGCCTGAGAATCATGATCGAATCTCCGGAAGGAAGTGAGTCAGGACCAGCCAGAAAATCAGCTGCACAAACCCGGGAAAGACTTGTCCGACGGATCAGCTGCAACAGGATGACTTCGTCTGGCAGCCGGGTCCGCTGGGTGAGTTTCCGGCCGTCGACGCAGCCGAAACCTGGTTCCAGGGCATGCGGGCGAGCAGCATTCCCATGCCACAGGTATCCGTGATCCCGGCAAACGTCAGCCCGGCTCCGACAAACCCCGACAATCCAATCCAGTACGGATGGACGAACGCACCAAGCACTGATCCGACCAACACCAGCAAGCCCGCAGCGATTCGGACTTGTCGTTCGAGGGATATTGCTTTCCGGCCGCGGACGACGGGAAGCCCTGCCTGATCCCACGCCTGCGTACCGCCTTCGACGTTCACGACATTCATGTAGCCGGCGGCGATAAACTTCTCGCAGGCCTGCTTTCCACGGCTGCCCGAGCGACAGATGACATACAGCGGCGCCGAGCCACTCCGACCGGAGGCAAGCTGCGCCGCATCCAATCGATCGAGTGGCACGTTGCGGGCGAAGGCCACGTGCACTTCGCGATATTCAACCGGTGTCCGGACATCGATCAGTTCGACTTCGGCCCCGGATTGCACAGAATCATGCAGTTGCTTCGGTGACATGGTCTTGACGCTCACGATGAACTCCCTGCCTGTTAGTGTGATTGCGGACAACGCTTTGACAGTTCGGAACCTGTCGATCTGTCTGGTGAAAAAAAATGCCTATCGGGTTGCTGCGGAATCAAATCGGTCTTCGATGCATTTGAGAATGTGCTTCAGGTGCGGCTCAACCACGTGATAATACACCTTGCGACCATCCTTTCGGCTGGACAGAAACCTGCAGCGCTGCATCAGCCGCAAGTGCTCCGAAGCCATTGCCGTCGGAAGTTCACAGGCCTCTGCCAGTTCCGTAACGCTATGGTCACCCTGAAGCAGCATCTGGACCATCCGCAGGCGATGCGGGTGAGCCAGTACGCGGAGACACTCCGCTGCCTGCCCCAGGGCTTCCAGGCTGGTCAATCGTTGTGCGGTACTCATCATCTTGTTCTCACATGTTCAATTATATCGGAACCTCCCGAACTGTCAATGAGTCCTGTGGAAGGAATCTGGCAGCATGAGTGTCAGGATGTCCGCTGTGCGTTGCCAGCTGAGTTCATTCAAATGTCGTAACTAACATACAGGTATCAGGTTACGGTGATCCGCTGACTTCGGAATCCAGCGCCGCAAATCGCCGCTGAGCAAGACTCGGATCTTCCGTGCATACAAAAGCACCGAACAGGCCGAACTTCCATACTGCATCGCTGTCGCTGCTTCTGAACTCAACCGGGGAATTGGCCCGCCGACCCCCCCGTTTCCCCCGCCGCAGGCTGTGTGAGCCGATGCCCGTGAACATTGCCTGTGTGTGCCTGTTCACGTCCTTTTTTTTGGTACTGCGGCCGATTTCGCCGACATCTGCGCTGAGAATGCGCAGTGGCAGCGGCAGCTGATTCGGGGAGACTGCACGTTGAATTCAATTTCTATCAGGCCGCGAGTTCGCCGCGGTTTCACATTGATCGAACTGCTGGTGGTGATCGCCATCATCGCGATTCTGATCGGATTGCTGCTGCCGGCTGTGCAGCAGGCCCGTGAGGCGGCGCGACGATCCGCCTGCAAGAACAACCTCAGGCAACTGGTGCTCGCCATGCACAACTATGAATCGACGCATGGCCTGCTTCCTCCTGGTTACCTGCACAAATTTGATCCGGCGGGATCAGGGGCGAATTTCATGGGATTCAGCTGGGGCCTGATGATTCTCCCTCAGCTGGAGCAGGCCAGCCTGTACGGTCGATTCAACTTCAACATACCGGCCTTTGACGCGTCACAGCTGCAACCGCGGGAAACGCATCTGAGCGTCTTCCTGTGTCCGTCGGATCCGTATTCTCAGTCTCGCTACGTGATTCGTGATGAGGCAGCCACGCCTCCGGAACGGTATGCGGCGGGCAGCTATGCGGCCAACTGGGGGCCATCGAGCGCGACCGTGAATCTCGACGACACTCCACTGGCCAGCCAGGGAGTGTTCTATCGCAACAGCCGGACCGGGTTCCGCGACGTCACAGACGGCTTGTCGAATACTATGGCACTGAGCGAACGGACGAATTGACCGATTCGAACCAGTTCCGGAACGGCACACGGTCATTCCGTCTTCGAAACGGCCTGGTGCTGCTCAGCCCGTGAAGTCACCGATGTGGGTGACGATCATGGCCACATGGTGTTGTTCGAGACCCGGTTTCGACCGAACGAAATGGACAGCGACGACAAAGGAGTGTCGGCACCGCTGCCGATGAACCTTCGGCAGCGGGGTATTTCTGAGATCACTCGTCAGAGTCGAGCGATTGCCCTCGATCGCTCAGTGAGCCGGGGATTCACATCCCGGAGACTCAGGTCGTGACGGTCAGCCGTTGGGAAAAATCGTGTCGCACTGTGCCGCAAACAGCAGGTTGCGGCTGGTCCGACAGGCTGGCATGTCGACGCGGGGTGGATGCCAGCCAGCGGGTTCGCACGATGCCCGGCTGCAGTCGTGGGGATTACTTTGCCGGAGGCATTTCCCTGATTTCACCTTCCAGAGGGATGTCGTAGGTATTGTCGCCCTGTTTGACATCGAATTTCAGCTTAGACGAGTCGAAAGCACTGTAGTGCTCGGGAATCCTTGTCTTCCCCGGCATGGTCATGCCCTTGTGCCCGCTGGGAACACCGACTTCGTCGAACGTCTCGTCATCACGAGACTGCACCAGCACTTGATTCTCCCCGACCGGAACTTCGGCCTTGTACTTACCCTCAGCATCCAGCGCACCCGCGACGACTTCACCGCTGGTGTGCTGGAACACCACGCTGCCTTTTCCCACCGGTTCTCCCTTGTACGTGACCACTCCGGAAACGGGGGCCTTTTCCAGTCCTCGGTCAGCAGTGCCGCAGCCGACGAATGAAAACAACAGGCATGAAGCGACGAGTGATCCGGCGAAACGCATTGATTACACTCCCTGCAGGGACAGAAAGCCCCAGACCAGACTGGAGCTGCTGCTCGCAACCAAATTCGAGCTACAGCTCGGAACCAGAGAAGACACCCACTGTGTCAACTGTCAGAACTAGGACGCGACAGCAACGATATCAATCAGGACCGGGAGTTGACTGCAGCGCAACAGCAATTTGTTTGTTGCAGAATCCGATCTGAGAGCACTGCGGCAATCCAGCGATCCACGGAAAAACGGCAGGGCGGTCATTGCCTCGCCCTGCCGTCACGGTTGGTCAGCATCTGTGGCGACTGAACAGAAACTCAGAACTCGCCAATGACGTTGCCGTCGGCCTTGTCAGCCAGATCCTTCAGGGTATTCAGGTTGATGTTGTCACTGATGAATCGAACCGCACCATCCATCAGCAGAATCTGGATACCACCGACGTGCTGGCTGTGCAGGGACGAATCGCTCAATCGGCCTGTAACATTCAGAGGATTGCCGTCGGACCGATTCCAGAAGAACCGCGTATTGGGCGCAAATGAGACCGTCCGCGAAGTGTAATTCCAGCTTCGGCCGTCCTGAGCCAGGCAGATCGGGACTTCACCATCGCCACGGCCTTTGAAGGCGTTCATCTGCTGCCCCTTTGTCAGGCAGGAGAACTCACCATAACCCATCGTGTTCGACGTGCCGTCCGTGATATCTTTGATCCCGATCTTCGCGGCGTTGCCCCAGATATTCGTGTGCAGGAACATCCCGAGGCTGGAATTGTTGCCGCCGCGGGAGCCGGTTGCATTGGTGATGACACAACCGCCAGTGGGCAGACAGTCCCGGTCCGATCCGGCAATCGGCAAATAGTCCGTCATGGCGTGATCGTTGAAGCCTGCCCCCGAGCCTGACGGCTGATTGTAGTTGTATGTCGGCGCACAGGGTGAAGACGGGCAGATGAATGTCGTCACAACCGTATTCGCGGCAATCGCCTGGATGTTCGCCCGATCGATGTTGTAGATCTCAGCGCACCGCTCGTTAGTGCAGCCGGGAATCAGCGACTGGAACGTCATCCTGTTGTAGATGTTGGCCTGCTCCAGGAAAGGCAGAATAAACTGATGTACGGTATGACTCCCTGTACTTCCCGGCGGAAACAGCGTATGCGTGTCATGGTAATTGTGAAGTGCCAGGCCAATCTGCTTGATATTGTTCTTGCACTGAGTCCTGCGGGCCGCTTCCCGCGCCTGCTGCACCGCCGGCAACAGCAATGCAATCAAAATCGCGATGATGGCAATCACCACGAGCAACTCAATCAGCGTAAAACCCCTGCGACGGTTCACCATTCTGAATCTCCTGTGTTCGGGAATCTGGAAAAACTGCCAACGCCACCGGATCAAAAAATCCAGCGCGGAAACACTTGTATCGCAGGGACGAGGAAACTGCAAGGAATTCGTACGCATTTTCGAGGAGAAATCGGATTGACCAGACCAGACCAGACCAGACCAGTTTTCGTGTCCAGATTGGCACAAAACAAGCAACTACGTACGACAAGTCAGAATGACTTGGGTGCGTAGGCGTGAACACTTGGCCCCCTTTTGTCCTCGCTCAGGAGCGGCCTGGGCAACCGTCAGGAAGCAGTTTGTAACCTGGCGGATCGAGCGGGACTCGCCGGCCGTTACCTTTGGTGGTACGCCGTCCGAATTGGTGCCCCGGGGGAAGGTGTTCCCGCCACATCGGAATCTGCTGCTGCCTGGACGACCTCTGGATCCTGCCTTAAAATTTGCTGCGGAAGCCGCGATTCAGAATTTGGACGATCTTCACCGGTCGCCTGGTGCTGCCGGAAGAGTTCGGGACATGGGCTGTGACCGGCTCCCGGTTCGGAGTGTGATTCCAGGCAATTTTCACTTTCACTGCAGCTAAAACCATCGAATGAGCAGATTTACACGACGAGACGCGATCGCAGTTGCCGGAACTCTGGCCGCGGGCCTGACGACCGCATCCGTTACCTCTGCTGATGAAAGTCAGGCCGGGAAAGCGCCGGGACCGAAACGCGACTGGTGGTCGGAAGAGTTCCGGCAGCTGGTGACGCTTGGGGAGAGCACGACGGCCGGGGGCTGGTCGAGTACCCGGGAGCGCTGCTGGGCGCATCAGCTTGCGCGGCAGATCAACGATTTCCAGCGAGTTCCCGTGCAGCTGGTGAATGTCGGGATCGGAGCGAACGTCATTTCCCAGCGAAGTCCGTCGTACGAGCACAGCGGAAAGCCGGCAGCGCTGATGCGACTGGAACCGCACGTGTTTAAGCATCAGCCGGACCTGCTGATCGTTGCCTACGGGCTGAACGATTCCCGTGGTGCGACGCCGCTGGAGCTGTTTGCTGAAGAGATGTCAACGCTGGTTGACCGGGTGCGGGAAAGGATCAAGCCGCTGATCGTGCTGCCGGGTCCTTATTATGTCGTCGGGTTTGATCGTTACGGACCGCATTTCAATCACGCCACGCTGGAGATTCTGCATCAGTTCAATGCTGCGATCCGGGACTTGGCCGGGCGGAAGGACTGCCTGTTTGTGGACCTGCTCGCGGCCTATGGCAACGCCGACTGGCTGGTGCATCACGACGGGGTGCATGCCAATGATCTGGGCCACCGCATCGTTGCCAACAGGATCTTCGAGGTGCTGGCCACGAATTGTTCCGGGCTGGCCAGAGAAACAAAGGAGCTGGAGCAGCACATTCCACGGTGGCGCGATGAATCAGTGCTGCGGCAGGAAGCTGGCGAAAAATAGCCGTCCTGCGCGGACGGGAAGATGGCATGGAAAGCTCGCCGATATCCGGAGGACTTTCCTTCAGCCTCCGGACGTGGACTGGCCGCCCCCGAAAAAGCGAGCGTTCTCAGCGCGGGAGTAGAAATACTTCTTTGCCAGCTCGGCCACAGCCACATACAGCAGTGTCAGCCCGATCAGCAGCAGCAGCAGGGGAGCCGGCAGGGGGACGAAGCCGAACAGTGACCGGATCGGGAGATATGGCAGCAGCAGCGTGATGGCGATGACGACAGCCGTGCTCCAGAGCAGGAGTGTTCCGGGTCGACTCCGAAAAAAGACCCGGCGGGTCCGCACTACAAGGGCGATCACCAGTTCCGTCAGCAGCGATTCGATGAACCATCCGGTACGAAACTCCTCGGCGGTGGCGTTGAACACGAATAACAGGATTCCGAAGGTCAGGAAGTCAAAGATTGAACTGACGAGGCCGAAGAGTACCATGTAACGGCCGATGAACCGGTTATCCCAGCGTCGCGGACTGGCGACCCATTCCGGATCGACGTTGTCGCCTGCGATCGCAGTGCCGGGAATGTCGGACAGTAAATTGTTGAGCAGAATCTGCGAGGCGAGCAGGGGCAGAAACGGCAGGAACAGCGAAGCAGCGGCCATGCTGAACATGTTGCCGAAGTTTGCGCTGATGGTGGTCAGGATGTACTTCTGAGTATTGGCGAACGTCCGTCGACCTTCAGCGATTCCTTC
>SYLK01000510.1 GCA_005809115.1 Planctomyces sp.
CTGCTCCGCACGAAGACCGTGCCGGATTTCGCAGCCCTGTTCCCCGAGCGATTCAACAACAAGACGAACGGAGTGACCCCGCGGCGGTGGCTGCTCCTGGCAAACCCCGACCTCGCGAAACTTCTGAACAGTGCGGTCGGCACCGGCTGGGAGTCGGATCTGTCGCTGATGCGATCCGTGGACGCACTGGCCACCGATCCCGGATTCCAGGACGGATTTCTCACGGCCCGACGCGCCGCGAAGGTCCGTTTCGTCGACTGGATCCGGAAAACGGCTGGAATCTGCCTGGAACCCGAAACACTGTTCGACGTCCAGATCAAACGAATTCACGAGTATAAGCGGCAGCTGCTCAACGCCATTCAGGTGGTGGTCTGGTACAATCGTCTGCTTGCCGATCCTGGCCTGGATTTTCCGCCTCGCACTTTCCTGTTCGCCGGTAAAGCCGCGCCAGCCTACCATCTGGCCAAAGTGATCATCAGGCTCATCAGCAGTATCGGCCGAGTCGTCAATGCGGACCCGGCTGTGCGCGGCAGGCTCCGAGTGGAGTTCCTGCCCAACTACTCGTGCACGCTGGCTGAACGGCTGATTCCGGCGTCCGACGTCTCGGAACAGATTTCCACCGCCGGCTACGAGGCCAGCGGCACCAGCAATATGAAATTCATGATGAACGGGGCCCTCACTGTGGGAACCTGGGACGGGGCCAATATTGAGATTGCGGAAGAAGCGGGCGAGGAAAATGTCTTCCTGTTTGGACTCACAGCGGAGCAGGTCCTCCACACGCGTGGCTGGTACAGTCCCCGCTGGCACTATGAAAATGAACCGGAGACACGGGCTGCCCTGGACATGATTTTCAACAACCATTTCAGCAGGGAGGAACCTGGCATTTTCGAACCCATTCGAGAGGCACTGCTGACCCGAGGTGATTATTACCTCCACCTCGCGGACCTGTCTGCGTACGTTGAGACGCAGGGCAGGATTGCCGATTTGTGGCGCGATCGACGGGGCTGGGCGCGGAAAGCTGTGCATAACATTGCGCGTTCGGGGAAGTTCTCCAGTGACCGCACGATCCGCGAGTACGCTGACGAAATCTGGAATGTGCAGCCATGCCCGGTGGACTGAGAGGCTCTGACAAAAGCGGGACAGGCAGTGACGGCGATGATTCGGAAAGTTCTGATCAGTGATTTCGACGGCACGATGACGCAGTCCGACTTTTATCAGCTGGCCATCGAATTCCTTCTGCCAGCTGAGACGCCCGATTACTGGGCTGACTATCGGGCTGGCAGGATCACACACTTTGAAGCGCTGCGGCGTTACTTTGCGGCAATTCGCGCCACTGACGAAGAGGTCCTGGCTGTGGTGCGGAAGATGAATCTGGACAGTGGCCTCGCCGCTGCCGTTCGGAATCTGCGTCAGGCCGGATGGCAGGTGGTGGTCGCGTCGGCCGGATGCGACTGGTATATCCGGCGGCTTCTCGCAGACGCCGGCGTGTCCGTGGAGGTCCATTCCAATCCGGGACATCTGCAGGCTGGTCAGGGGCTGCAGATGGTGATGCCGACAGGGTCGCCATACGTTTCCGCAACGCTGGGTATCAATAAGACCGCCATCGTACAGCACTTCCTGGCAGACGGGGCGACGGTGGCATTCGCCGGGGATGGATTTCCGGACGCGGATCCAGCTCGCCTTGTTCCGCAGGATCTGCGGTTTGCCCGGGGTGACCTGGCACAGTTACTGGAAGCCGAGGGCCTGACATTTCACCGGTTTGAAGCATGGTGTGACATCGCCCAGGTTCTGCTTCAGCGGAGTTCATAACATGCTGAGGCCGACGCAGATTGCGATACCGACGCTGGTCCGTGTCAAGGACGGCGCACTGGATCGTGTGGGCATCTACCTCGGCCGAAGTCGACACCGGAAGGCAGCGGTGGTACTGAGCAGGGGGATTGTGTCCTCACTGCCTCAGCGGCTGGCCCGCAGCCTGCAGGACAATTCGATTGAAACGGTCGCCTGGACTGAGGTTCAGGAGAACGATGTGGAGACGGCGACGCGCGCATTTATTGATCTGCCGGTCGACGTCTCAGCCGTCATCGGGATGGGAGGCGGCAAAGCGCTGGATGTGGCGAAGTATATAGCGTTTCTGGGACGATTTCCTTACTACGCTGTTCCCACGTCGCTGTCGAATGACGGCTTCTGCAGTTCCCGGTCAAGTCTGACCATTCGTGGCAGCCGGCGATCACTGCCTGCAGCGCAACCGTTTGGCGTCGTGATTGACACGGCGGTCTGCCGCGACGCCCCCCGGATTCTGACCTTATCCGGAATCGGCGATCTGGTGGCCAAATTCACGGCCATCTGGGACTGGAAACTGTCATTTCACGCGACCGGCGAATTGGTCGATGACTTCTCAGCCATTCTTTCCGACGGATCGGTTCATGCCTATCTCAGCCACCCGGCGCTGGACCTGGAAGGCATTCGCCTGCTGGCCACAGCCCTGCTGCTGAACGGGATTGCCATGGAGATCTGCGGCTCCTCACGTCCTGCCAGCGGCAGCGAGCATCTGATCTCACACACACTTGACTCCCTGTCAAAACGGCCCAGGCTGCATGGTCTGCAGGTCGGTGTCGCCAGCTATCTCATGAGCCTGCTGCAGCAGGAAAATACAGAAATCATCGCTGCTCTGTTTGAGGCTACCGGTTTCTGGAAGGTCATTGAGGCCGATCCGTTTTTGCGCGCCGAGTGGATGCAGGCGATTTCGATGGCACCGTCTGTCAGGCCGGGGTATTACACAGTACTTTCCACACGCAATGTGCTGCCCGAAGTGGATCAGCTGCTGCAGCATGACGCGCGGCTCCGGCGGTGCTTTCAGGACTGAGACACAGTGACCGATCCTCGCCACATCAAATCGAACTTCTGAGAACGGATATGAGCACCCGCCATGTGATCCCTCGGCCCGGTTTCTGCGGATCACCCGATCCGATTGGTGCCACACTTCTGGACCGGGGCGTCAACTTCAGCCTGTTTTCCCGCACCGCCGCAGAGGTCTTGCTGTTGTTATTCGAGCGTGCAGAAGATGCGACGCCCGCGCGGATCCTGACGCTCGACCCGGTGAACAACCGCACTTACCACTATTGGCACGTGTTTGTTCCCGGAGTCAGGCCAGGGCAGATCTACGGCTACCGGGTGCAGGGACCGAACGACCCGTCACAGGGACTGCGATTCGACGACAGCAAGGTGCTGCTGGATCCCTATGGTCGCGGCGTGGTGATCCCGCCGCAGTACACTCGGCAGGCTGCGGAGCGTCGCGGAGCAGACAACGCCGGCGTGGCCATGAAGAGTGTGGTCGTCGACTCCGCTGCCTATGACTGGGAGGGCGATCTTCCACTGCGGCGACCTTCAGCGCGGACCATCATCTATGAGATGCATGTGCGCGGATTTACGCGTCACCCGAATTCCGGTGTGGCGGAAGACCTGCGGGGGACGTATGCCGGGCTGGTGGAGAAGATTCCGTATCTGGTGGAACTGGGGATTACAGCGGTGGAACTCCTGCCCGTGTTTGCATTCGACTGCCAGGACTGTCCTCCCGGTCTGGTCAACTACTGGGGTTACGCTCCGGTGTCGTTCTTCGCTCCCCACCCGGCCTACAGTGCACGTCAGGATCCGTGCGGACCGGTCGAGGAATTTCGCGACATGGTGAAGGCACTGCACCGGGCCGGCATTGAGGTCATCCTGGATGTCGTGTTCAACCACACGGCTGAGGGACAGCAGGACGGGCCGACCCTCTGTTTTCGCGGGATCGACAACTGCTGCTATTACATGCTGGACAGCGATCGCTCACGCTACGCCAACTATTCCGGCTGCGGCAACACACTCAACGCC
>SYLK01000511.1 GCA_005809115.1 Planctomyces sp.
GCAGATTCAACTTTCCCAGAAAACCGACCGTCGGGGGCAGGCCGCTGAGACCGAACACGCAGACCGCCAGCAGCAAGGCCGCCAGAGGCTGTGCCCGACTGAGTCCACCCAGATCGTTCAGCGAATTCAGCGGCGCCGAGTCAGATGCTGCGGCAACCAGCACGGCAAACACACCCAGCGTCATAATGCCGTATACGGCAAGGTAGAACAACACGGCCGCGATCCCGCTGGCACCGCCAGCGTTCGAACCCACGGCGAGTCCTGCGAGCATGTATCCTGCGTGAGCGATGCTGGAATATGCGAGCAGTCTCAGCAGGCTGGTCTGACGAACTGCCATCAGATTTCCGGCAAACATCGTCAGGCCTGCGACCAGACCCAGAATCACCCGAATGCTCTCGGTCGGTACCCAGTGAGCTGGTTCAGCCGACCCGAAACAGACCGGCAGCAGTCGCAGCAGGGCCGCCACTCCGACCACTTTGGGAATGAATGCAAGCAGTGCCGCCATGGATGTTGTGGAACCCTGGAACACATCCGGCGCGTAAAAATGAAAGGGGACCGCAGCCAGTCGAAAGCTCAGACCGCCAATCACCAGAACCATGGCAATTCGGAATAAACCGGGCTGAACCGAAAAACATCCCGCCGCCGCCCGATCGGCGATGGCCGTCAGGTTCGTCGTCCCGGCAAGGCCAAACAGCAGGCTGAAACCGTACAGCAGGATCGCCGAACTGAACACGCTGAGCAGGAAGTATTTGATCCCGGCTTCACTGGTCGAGCGACCACGCCAGGGGATCAGCAGCAGCACATACGTCGGCAGACTCACAAGTTCCAGCCCGAGAAACAGACCGACCAGGTCGTTGGCCAGCGCCACCAGATTGACGCCGGCCAGGATGGAAAGCAGACAGGCGTAAGCTTCCGCCGAATGCCCGTCATCCACGTGATCCCACAGCAGCAGCGTCAGGAGCATCCCCGCGACCAGAGATATCCCGCGAATAAACCAGAGAAACTGGTCTGACCGAAAGGGACCGACGCCCGGCTCCAGATTTGAAGTCTGTGTCCACGCCAGCCCGGCGGCCGACAGCGCCAGCAGCGACAGGACGCCCCAGCGATGGCGCAATCCGGGTCTCGCCGCACCCGTTGCACTGACCAGAAACGGCCCCGTCAGAAACATGACGCACACAGTCGCCAGCAGGATCAGCTCCGGAACGATCTGCTCAACCGCGCGATTGATCAGATCGTAATATGAATTCACTTGATGCACGAAAAAGCCCTTTTCCCCGTCCGGTCAGCTGGTTGCTGCTCTGTCCGGTATCCAGTGATCGTCAAAGCTCTGAGACCATCAGCCCACCCGAAGACTCGTCCCGCGCCGGCGCCGTACTGCCGCGACGGTTCGCCCCACTCGATGCGGATGCCGTGCCATCCGGGACGCTGAATTCATACCTCTGAACCATCGCCTGAACATCGTCCGCAATCAGCTGCGTGACCGAGGCAGGATAGACGCCAAGCCACAGGCAGAGCACCGCCAGAGGTGCCACTGCCAGAAATTCCCGCGGCTGCATATCCGCCACCGGACCGCCGTGGGCGTGGCCCGGAGAGTGATTCCCCGGCGGCTCCCGCAGCGCTCCGAAGAATAAATGCTGAACAGCGGTCAGCAGATACCAGGCTCCCAGGACAACTCCGGCGGTTCCGAGGACCGCGTAGACCGGTTTCTGCCGGAACATCCCGGCCAGTGACAGGAACTCGCCCACGAATCCGTTCAACCCCGGCAGTCCGATGCTCGACATCGAGATCAGGACCATCGTGCAGGCGATCAGTGGAAGCCGCTGGGCCAGACCGCCCAGATCGTCCAGCATCCGCGTGTGATAGCGGTCGTAGATCATACCGACCAGCAGGAACAGCGCACCGGTGGAAAGGCCATGGTTGATCATCTGCAGCACACTGCCCGTGAGGCCCTCCACGTTCAGGGCAAACAGCCCCAGCATGCAGAATCCCAGATGCGCGACACTGCTGTAGGCGACCAGTTTCTTGATGTCTCGCTGCGCCAGCGCACACAACGAACCATACAAAATGCCGATGACCGACAGCAGTCCGATCAGGGGCAGCCCGACACTCAGACAGGCGGCCGGAAACATGGGAACACACATCCGGAGGAAGCCATAGGTTCCCAGCTTCAGCAGAACTCCGGCCAGCAGCACGCTGCCCGCCGTGGGAGCTTCCACATGGGCCAGCGGCAGCCAGGTGTGAAACGGAAACACCGGAACCTTGACCAGAAACCCGGCGGACAGCATCAGGAAGAAACTCACCTGCAATGCCTCCGGCAGCGGATGCTGCACCAGCCAGTCCGCCATCGCCGGCAGCGAAGTCGGTTCTGTCAGTCCCTGTGATGCCAGATACAGCGCCAACCCGGTCAATCCGACGAGAGTAATCATGCTCCCGGCGAGCGTGTACAGAAAGAACTTGACGGCTGCCCGGCGACGATCCGGTCCGCCCCAGATTGCGATCAGAAAGAACAGCGGGATCAGCGTCATCTCGAAAAACACATAGAACAGAATCAGATCGAATGAGCAGAACACACCGATCAGACCGGTCTCGAGAATCAGGAGTGCCGCGTAGAACTCGGCCGCACGATCGGCGATCGACTCCCAGGAAATCAGGACACTGGAAAACGTCAGGAGCGCGGTCAGTGCAATCAGCGAGATACTGATGCCATCAAGGCCAAAGTACATCTCCAGCCGAACACCGGCGCCGTGCCCGGTCACTGCGTCACTCGGGCCGACACCACCATCCTGCGAGGTATGCACGGGGGCTTCCCGGTCCCACGTCTGCAGCCAGGGACGCCGAAAACTGACTCGGGGACTGATCACTGCACGCGCCCCGGACGATGCGCTCCCCCCGGTGACGGACCGCGTGGAGGCCGGATACTGCTGCAGCAGCATGGCAGCCAGCAGCAGCGTCGCCAGACTTCCTCCGAGCGCCAGCAGGCGCGCACCGGACTGGACCAGCGAGTCGCGAAACAGCATCAGCATCACCGCGGCTGCCAGCGGCACCACCAGACAGAGAAACAGAAGAGCAATCATGCAGACTCCGCCAGTTACTGATCACCACGAAACCAGGATCACCGCTCAGCAGTCAGAAACCACGCCACGCGTCACAGGTCAGAAGAAACTCAGCACCATCACCACGGTCACAGCCAGCCCGATCCACATGCATCCGGCATAGGCGGAAATCGACCCCGAGTGCAGCTGGCGCGGTACGCGACTGAGCGTGCGGGGAATGCTGCCGGCGGCATCCACCAGTCCGTCAATCACGCAGCGATCGAACAGCACCGCCAGTCCCGCCAGTCCCCTCAGCGGGATCACGATCAGAGCCTGAAAGATCTCGTCCAGACAGAACTTCCGGCTGGACAACACGTACAACGGCCTGAAGGCAGCCGCCAGTCGTCCGGGAATCGCTGGCGCTGCGACATCACAGAACCATGCCGCGGCACTACCTCCAAGGGCCACGAGGCTGCTGATGGCCATCACACCCCACTGCAGGCCGTGCGACTCCACCACCGTCAGTCCCTGGATTCGCTGAAGTGTGGCGGCAAACAGATGAGTCGGACCCAGCAGGATCCCGATTCCCGCAGCACACACGGCCAGCACCGCCAGCGGCCATGCCATCACCGGTGAGGCATCATGCGGGTGATGTCCGGCTTCCTCCGGGAATTTCGGTGGTCCCCAGAAGGTCATGAAATATGCCCGAAACGTGTAGAATGACGTCAGCAGCGCCGTCCCGACGGCGATGATCTGAATCACCCGAAAAAAAGGGCCGAATCGAGTGCCTTCAGCAGCCGCCTGCCCCAGGACCGCCAGAATATCATCCTTGCTCCAGAAACCGGCCAGCAGCGGGACGCCCGCCAGGGCCGCCGCCCCGACCAGAAATGTCGCATGAGTGACAGGCAATACCTGCCGCAGTCCGCTGAACCGCCGCATGTCGATGACATCACCCATGGAGTGCATCACGCTCCCGGCGGCCAGAAACAGCAGCGCCTTGAAAAATGCATGCGTAAACAGGTGGAACATGGCTGCCGTCACTGCCAGCGTGAGGATGTCTCCACCGGCCGCTCCGCAGCCCATGGCCATGAACATGAATCCCAGCTGACTGACGGTGGAATAAGCCAGAACACGTTTCAGGTCCGTCTGCGTCAGCGCGGTGAGTGCCGAGATCAGAGCCGTTGCCGCACCCACGCCGGAGATCACGAGCTGCGTTTCCGGAGCCTGCGCGAACAACGGCGTGCAGCGGGCCACCAGATACACACCCGCCGTCACCATCGTGGCCGCATGAATCAGCGCACTGACCGGCGTCGGCCCCTCCATCGC
>SYLK01000512.1 GCA_005809115.1 Planctomyces sp.
CCGCGGCTGCAGGAACTCCCGACCTCTCGCTCAAAGGAACGGCTGCCCATGCAACAGCTGCTGATTGTGGTTCTGAACTGTGCCTGCCTTGCGGCCGTGGCGTCTGCGGGCGACCCCGCCGTCTGGACTCAGTGGCGCGGGACCGATCGTTCGTGCCGTGTTTCGGCAGACACGGTCTGGCCCGATGCTCTGAATGACACTTCGCTGACCAGAATGTATCGCATCCCTCTGGGTCCTGGTTACTCCGGGCCGATTGTGACGGCCGACCGCGTGTTTGTGACGGAGACGGTTGACGAGAAAGTCGAACGCGTGCACGCCCTCGATCGCCAGACCGGTAACGAACTCTGGACAGTGGAATGGCCCGGTGCGATGAAGGTGCCGTTTTTCGCTGCATCCAACGGCAGCTGGATTCGGTCGACTCCGGCCTGTGACGGTCGCAGAATCTACGTGGGTGGAATGCTGGACGTCCTGGTCGCGCTGAACGCCGATACCGGCACCGAGGAATGGCGGGTCGATTTCGCGAAGGAATTTGGTTCCGGAGTCGAATCGTTCGGCTTTGTCTGCTCTCCGCTCGTGGATGGTGACGTGGTGTACTGCCAGACCGGGGGCGGACTGGCGGCCATCAATTGCGAAACCGGTCAGGTAATCTGGAGGTCCCTGCAGGAGTCCGGTGGCATGATGGGAGGCGCTTTCTCATCACCCGTCATCGAGACCGTCGCCGGCGTGAGGCAACTGATCGTCCAGACACGCGCAAAACTTGCCGGTGTGGATCTGACGTCCGGCAGCGAACTCTGGTCCATCGATGTCCCGTCGTTTCGCGGCATGAATATTCTCACTCCCACCGTGATGGGCAATCGCATCTTCACCAGCAGTTACGGCGGTGGTTCGTTCCTGTTCGAAGTCACCGCATCATCCGGCCGCTTCCAGGTCAAGCAGGTCTGGAAGCAGCCGGCGGAAGCCTATATGTCTTCGCCGGTTGTCGTCGGCGATCAGCTTTACGTGCACCTGCGGAACCAGCGATTCACCTGCATCGATCCGGCCACCGGCGAGGCACGCTGGACCAGCAAACCGTTCGGAAAATACTGGAGCATCGCCGTGAATGGCGATCGACTGCTGATACTCGATGAACGCGGCGATCTGCTCCTGGTCGCGGCTGATCCGGCAGAATATCGTCAGCTCGACGCGCGACATGTCAGTGAATCCTCAACCTGGGCACACATTGCCGCGGCCGGTGACCAGGTGTTCGTGCGAGAACTGGATGGGCTGGTCGTGTTTCGCTGGAGACCGTGAACCGGGCGTCGGGGCACAATTCCGCTTCACCGCGGCAGCCAATGATGCGGAATTCTGCCTGAACAAGCCGACGAAAAATCCCGATCGGGACCGATTTGCTCGCCGAAATGGCGTGATCCCGTCAGCGCGTGATCCCGTCAGCGCGTGATCCCGTCAGCGGCCTGATGCGGGTTCCGAGACGAGTTCGACGCTGTTCACCGACCGGATCTGATAGACGGCCTGATCGGGCCGCGGCGTCTCCCGGTCGATGTACTGCATCAGCGGCAGAGGCAGCTCGGGTGTGTCATGGTACGTCATCGCCTGAAACAGCGGCCGACCGTATTTTCCGACCGGTGTTTCAGGCATCTGAGCGATTCTGCGTCCGTTGCGCTCGATCACGAAGGCGCGGATACCGCTTTCTGGATCTGCGTCCGCGGTCCAGCTGATGAGGGTTTCACCGTCATCCGTGCGAGTCACCGTGACGGATGTCGGTGCGGGCGGCGGTGTCCGGTCCGCCACACCGCCAGTGGCCTCGTATTCATCCAGTCTGGGCTGCATCTGAACTGCCCAGTCATGCTGCGCTTCGGCCGCCGGCCGCAGTGTCTGCGATGTGTCGCCCGCGGCGGGCAGTCGATGTGCCAGCCAGAAGTCAAACCAGGGAATTGCCAGGTAGCGTGAATCGCCGCATTCGTGGCCCGTCCGAGGATCGGCGGCAAATTCGAAGAATGGTGCGCCCAGCGTCCGGTACTCCGCCTGCATGGCCTTCGCCCCGTCCCATGCGACGTGGAACCGGGGATCGTCCTTTTCCTTCAGTCCGGGATTTGCCAGTACCGGCACGTTCAGAGCGGCTGCTGTAATCTCAGGTCGGGCGATTTCGTTTTTTGACCAGGCAGACCAGGCCGTACCGGAACGCAGCCAGACGGCCACAATGCGGTCCGGATGCAGAGTCTGCATCAGACTGGACCAGAACGCACCGCCGGAGTGGCCCCACAGACACCATGGCGCGTGCTGCAGTTCCGGATGCCCGGCAGCCTGCGAGAAGTACTCCACGGCGTTCAGAAACTGCCGTTCAGATCCGTTTCTGGCATCACACCAGCGACGGCAGTTGATATTGTCGCGGGGTTCATACATTGACCCCATCAAAGCGCAGTTCCATTTCGCCGCCAGCGCCTGCCAGTGCAGATCATCCGCGGCGGTCTGCCCTCCCCGCGAAGCCCCGGCGCCACAGCCGTGCTGGTGCACGATGATCCCGCGGAGGTGATCGACACCGTCCGGGATCCACAACTGGTAGTCGACGGACACCTGCAGCTGACCACTGCGGGCTGTGGCCGGATATCCCACTTCGAACACCGTCCCACCGGACGATTGTCGCTGACCCGTCTTTGGCATCCGGGCCTGCTGCACCAGTGGCAGAATCTGCCGATCCAGTTCTGCGGCCTGCTGCTCCGCCTCGCTGAGGGGAAGTCCGGCTGCGATCCCGGGTCGGAGATGGCCGACCTGACTGAGCCATGCATCCCGCAGCAGGACACCGCGGCTTGTGATCAGCCGCCACAGTTCCGGATCGGGAGTCGCCCAGGACTCAACTCCCAGAGCCCGCAGGATGGCTTCCGCGATCACTCGCTGGCCCTCTTCAGTCGGATGCACGCCATCGGGGGCCAGGGAAAACCGCGGATCCCGACGCCGCTGCTCGGTGACGTAACTGATCACGGGCTGGTGCAGGTCGATCACCATATCGGCCTCATCCCTGAGCTGCAGAATCCAATCACCATACGTCTTCACCACATCAGCGTAGTTCTCGTACACAGCGAAATACGCATACTTGTCCCGGCCGGCCGGCTGCAGTTTCCCGGATTCGCGCAGCAGCAGCGGATCAAACGGCGGCGGAGTCAGCAGGACGATTTTTGCCCCCGCACCACGGACCGCGGCTGTCAGACGCAGAATTCCGTCCTTCCAGGCCTGAAAACGGTCCTCATGGAATGGATGATAAATTCCGTCATTCATGCCGTAACAGGCGACCACTACGTCCGGCCGGACCTGCTGCAGCGCGCGAGTCAGCCGTTCGTGGACGTCGGGACGAGGAAACGGGTGATCCGGCTCGGAGAGGCCACTGCAGGTTTCACTGCTGAGTCCCAGGTTGATGATTTCCGGCAGGGGATCGACTCCCTGCAGCCGCAGCTGGGTCTCGATCCAGGCCACATACTGTCCTGCATAAGTCACGGAGTCGCCCAGAAACAGAATCCGTTTTGCCTGCAGGGGAAATGCATCAGCGGCCGTCGCCTGCATGAGCCCCGCCACAAGATACAGGCAGGTGACGCCTGACAGCCGGCCACAGAATGTCTTCATCACGGTGGAATCCTGAGAAGAGGAAAATCAGAACCACGATCGGGCTGTGCCGGACAAACAATAACCTGGCCCCGGCAGTATCGCCAGCCGATGATTCATGCGGCGGCCTCCGCGACTCCGCAGGATGCTGTCAACGGTCTGCCCCGTGCGGTACAGTCCGGGCAGGACAAATTCTCACTGGAAGTCCCCCCTGTCGAGAGAACAACATGCCCGGGTTCCGAAAATCGCTGCTGCATCTCCTGGTCCTGGTCGTCCATCTGGGGAGTCTCACGCAGGCTGGTGACTGGCCGCAGATTCTGGGACCGCAGCGAAACGGTGTGGCCGAGAATGAAACGCTGCTGGAGCGCTGGCCGGACGCCGGGCCGATGGAACTCTGGCAGTGTGCTGCCGGCAGTGGTTTTGCCGGAGTTTCCGTCGCCGGGGAACGGGTGGCCTTCTTCTGCCGCGAAGGCGACGCAGAAGTCATGCGCCTGCTGGATGCGGCCACCGGGCGCGAATTTTGGGCCAGCCGCAGTGCCTGCCAGTACCGCGGCGGGGTTTCGAGCGACAAGGGGCCACGCTGTGTCCCGCTGATTGATGGGAACCATGTCTATCTTTTCGGCGTCGAGGGACTCCTGCGGTGCCTGTCACTGACTGACGGATCCGAGATCTGGAAGGTGGACACGAACCAGGAATTTTCACCACTCGAAGGTTACTTCGGTGTGGGCAGCACGCCGGTGATTCACGATCAGCTGCTGATTGTCAATGTCGGTGGCCGCGATGACGCGGCAGTGGTGGCGTTCGACAAGGCCAGCGGCAGAACGGTCTGGAAGACCGGCCAGGACCATGCAAGTTATTCATCCCCGATCGCGGCCACGCTGGAAGGCCGGGTGCACGTGCTGGTCCTGACGCGGCTGCACCTGTGGTCCCTTGACCCGTCCAGCGGGCAACTGCGATTTCAGATGGCCTTCGGCAAGCGCGGTCCGACGGTCAACGGGGCCACGCCGGTGGTCGTGGGAAACGATGTATTTGTGTCGGCCAGCTACGGAGTCGGTGCGCTGCTGGCGCGGGTCAACGGACCGACGGCGAGTGAAGTCTGGCGTGATGAAGATCTGCTCGCGACGCAGTATGCAACACCGGTGCTTGTGGCGGGGCGGCTGTACGCTGTGGACGGCCGCCAGGATGCCGGCCCCGGATCCGCCCGCGTCCGCTGCATTGATCTGACCCGGCAGAGAGTCTTGTGGGAACAGTCGGGTTTCGACTACGGAAGCCTGGTCAGCGTCGGCCGTGATCTGCTGTTCCTGACGTGCGGCGGCGAACTGATTCGATTCGAAGCATCACCGGAAAAGTATCGGGAAATCCAGCGGGCCGTGGTCCTGTCCGGTACGGATCGCGGTTACCGTCTGCCGGCTCTGTCTCGTGGCCGGTTGTTTGTGCGGGATGATTCCAGGCTGAAGGCCCTGAAAGTCGGCGAAACTCCCTGAGAGAC
>SYLK01000513.1 GCA_005809115.1 Planctomyces sp.
ATTGATGCCGTCGGTCGTGTTCGAGGGGCCGGTGTCGGTGGCGGACACGACGAACGTGAACAGACGCTGAATCAGATTCTGAGTGAAATGGACGGATTTCAGCAGTCGGATGCTGTCATCGTGCTGGCGGCGACGAACCGCAACGATGTGCTGGATCCGGCGCTGCTGCGTCCGGGACGATTTGACCGCCATGTCACCGTCGATCGGCCGGCGCGGGAAGGCCGTCTGGGCATCCTGCGGGTGCACTGTCGCAAAGTGCCGCTGGCAGATGACGTTGACCTGGACGTCCTGGCCAAAGCGACCATGGGATACAGCGGGGCAGAGCTGGAAAAGCTGGTCAACGAAGCCGCGATCAAGGCTGCCCGCGAGGACAAGCGCAAGGTCGAGATGAGTGACTTCCTCTATGCCTACGACCTGATCGCCATGGGGGCCGTGCGTGACGAGCAGATGGACGAGCAGGAAAAGAGGCTGACGGCGTGGCACGAAGCCGGCCATGCCGTTCTGGGCTGGTTCCTGGAGGGCGTGGACCCTCTGCATAAGGTCTCCATCATTCCTCGCGGAAGAGCCATGGGCGTGACCATGTTTTCACCGGAAAAGGAACTGTACAATATCGGCGAGAAAATGCTCCGGGCGAGGCTGGTGATGATGATGGGCGGACGAGCAGCCGAAAAAATGCTCTTCCATGAGTACTCGGCCGGAGCACAGGACGATATCGACCGAGCCACCGCACTGGCCCGCAAGATGGTATCAAGCTGGGGGATGTCCGAAAAAATCGGTCCGGTCTCGTTCCGACAGTCGGAAGAACATCCCTTCCTCGGCAAGGAGATGCATTCATACCGGGAATTCAGTGAAAAAACTGCACGGCTGATTGATATCGAGGTGCAGAATCTGATGCACGAAGCCAATGAGACGGCGACACGAATTCTGACGGAACATCGGGAGCTTCTGGACGCGCTGGCACTGGAACTTCTGGAGCACGAGAATCTCGAACAGGATGACCTGGCAAAAATCCTGGGGCCCCGTCCAGGCAGGTCAGCCAGTGCTCCGGCGGGACAGGCATCCGATTCCTGAAATCCGGTCGCGGCGGCGCGTTCAATTCCTACGTCAGGTCACTGTCAACATCATGTCGCCAGCCACAGCAGCTGCAGTTCCCGCGGGGGCTGACGTCAGGACGTCCCCGCGGGACGCCTATCTGATGCGCCGCGATCTGCATACTGCGACTGCCGCTGAACTCCACAGGGCGGAGCGAAGATTCGTGGCCATTCGTGTCGGCCTGTTTGTCATCGGGGTCTGCACGGCCAGTGTCTGCCTGGGTGACTCCGCAGTTCCGCCGGCCTGGCTGCTGCTGCAGGCCGTACTGTTTGCGGCACTTGTGCCGCTGCATTCCCGCTGCGTCCGCCGGCTGCAGCGATCAAACGCTGCAGCCGATTTCCATCGCGGCTGTCTGGAGCGACTGCAGGACAACTGGCGTGGCCGCCCGCACACGGGACTGCAGTACCTCGAATCGGCCCATCCGTGGGTGCAGGATCTCGATATCTTCGGTCCCGGTTCTCTGTTTCAGCTGGTCACGGAATGCCGCACAGGTCCCGGACACGCGCGTCTGGCCGGCTGGATGAAGCAGACGGCCGATCCGGATACGATCGCCACGAGGCAGGTGCGCGCTGAAGCGCTGCGGGGCGAGCTGGAACTGCGGGAATCGCTGGCAATGGTCTCTGACAGCGCCAGCTGGACGCTGGCGGAACGCCTGCTGAGAGACTGGGTTCCGTCTCCGCCGGAGCGGATTGCTCCTTGGATCCTGTGGTGTTCGGGACTGCTCGGGCTGGCAGCCATTCCGATTGCGATCGGAGTCCTGTCGCAGACGCTGCACCTGTACCACCTTCTGCTGGTCATGCTGCTCCAGGCCCCGCTGGTTCTGATCACGCGGCGCCAGATTCAGCACGTATCAACGACGATGGATTCCGTCGATCAGGCGCTGCGTCAGCTGGCAGAAGTGCTGATTCTGTTTGAACGGCACTCGTTCGAAGAAGCCTCGGTCCGCAATCTTCAGCGGCAGCTGTGCGGCCGTGGGGCCGAGCCGGTGCTGCGGGAACCCGCCTCAAGGTCGATCCGCCGCCTGAGCAGTCTCACGCGATGGCTCAATCACTCCCTGCGCAATCAGTTCTTCGCACCCATCGCCTGGATGTGCGGGCTGCTGGTCCTGCTGACAGATCGACTGGAACGCTGGAGGCAGCAGCATGGCAGGGACGTGGGCCGCTGGCTGGATGCAACCGCGGAGTTTGAGGCACTTCTGTCCGTGGCGGCCTTCCGATTTGAGCATCCGGAATACTGCAATCCGACTGTCACCACCGACCCCATTGAGTTCGCCGCGGAACAACTGGGGCATCCGCTGCTGAGTGCTGAACAGTGTGTACGCAACGACCTGCGGCTGACATCCCGAGTGCCGCTGATGCTGATCAGCGGTTCGAATATGTCGGGGAAAAGCACGCTGCTGCGTGCCGTCGGAACCAATCTGGTCCTGACATTCTGTGGCGCCTCAGTGAACGCCAGACGCCTGACGACATACCCATTCCAGCTGGCCACGGCAATGAGGATCAGCGATTCCCTGCAGGAGGGTCGATCACTCTTCTTCAGTGTCGTTCAGCGACTGAAGGCGGTCGTGGATCTGACGCAGGGGGACCGGACAGTTCTGTTTCTGCTGGACGAGATTCTGCACGGAACGAACTCGCACGACCGGCGGCGGGGCGCCGAGGCGGTCATCCGGTCGCTGGTCGACCGTCACGCGCTCGGCATCGTCACCACTCACGATCTCGCTCTGACGCAGATCGTCGACTCGCTGGCCGGGCGTGGCGTGAACTGTCATTTCGAAGACCGCGTGACAGACGGCCGAATGACATTCGACTATGTGCTGCGCGAGGGGGTTGTGCAGCGGAGCAATGCGCTGGAACTGATGCGAATGCTGGGACTTGACGTCTGAGGACCGACGGAGAGTTCGCGGCTGCCGGCGATGTTTTTCAGGAATTCCCCGGACTCGTCGAGATCGGGGCAGCATCCTGCAATTCCTTCAGCAGCGATTCCAGCTGGATCAGGATCCGGTGGCTCGTGTCGGACTCGCGAAGTGACTGCAGGTAGCGGCGAGCAGAATCCGGGTTACGGCGGGCCAGAATCCTCGCCTTGCGAAATCGCACTCGCCAGATGGCATCTTCCATCAGTTTCTGAGTCCTCTGATGGCGTTCATTGAGCCCCGAGATGTTGAGCTGACGCGTCAGGCTTTCCAGCAGCTCAGCTTTCTCGTCCGCAGTCAGCGACGATGACTCGACCTCAAAGACTACCTGTTCGTACTGGTCAACAGTTCGATTGAGGTGCTGGAATACCACTTCGCAGCTGCGCACGACGCCGGACTGCAGCGCCTTCTGAAACTCGCGCACAGCCTGCGAGTTGGCGATTCTTGCTGATTCCCGTTCGTACAGGAACGAGGCCTGCATCATCGCCGTCAGCCGCGCCTGTTCCTCCTGCAGTTCGTGACGGCGTCCAATGGTCTGCCGGACCTTTCTCTTCGCCTGCTGCAGCCTGCGGCGACCGCGGTGGCCGCGGAACACTGCCGGGGTCAGCACAGATGCCACTTTGATGCTCGCCGCCAGGATCAGCGCCGCGGCCGTGAGTCCCGAGACGATCACCAGGAACAGCAGCCCGCCATTTCGCAGAGTGTCCCAGCGAAATCTTTCCACCGACTGCCCAAGCGCATACAGAGTGGCTCCGAGCAGCATCGCAGCGAAAAACAGGATTCCGGCCGCAATCACCGTTCCGGGTGGAACGCGGGATTCGTCGGAAGGTCCGGATCTGGTCAGGGAGTCATCGCTGGGCATGTGGCAAGTGCAGCACCAGGGCGTTCAGTCGAGGTCGTATTTTGAAACGATCGTATCCTGCTGAATTCTCTGCAAAGTCGACTCAAAGCTGTCCAGAATACTCTGAATCAGTCGGTCCTTCATGACTTCCGGCATGGAGGACGCGCGGGCCTTCTCCAGGGCGGCTGTCGCCGATTCGAATGCCCGCTGCAGATCCGCGTTTCGTGAATCCAGGCGATCAATTTCCAGCGCTCGAATCGTGGATTGGACATAAGTTTTGATCGTCTCGGCCACTTCCACCGACTTCGCGTCCCAGAACGCACGGCTTTCCCGGGTTGCGGCTTCGGCCTGATGCTGAATCAGCTGCATTTCCGTCCGATAGGCGAGCCGCGCTTTCTCCAGCTGATGAGCAGATTCGGCGTGCCGCAGTCGCAGCCGATTGATCATTCCCAGTTGTTCCTCCTCGACCGAAGTCTTTGATGGAATATTCCTGGGAGAAC
>SYLK01000514.1 GCA_005809115.1 Planctomyces sp.
GACGGCCGGCTGTTCGTCAGTGACCATCGCGAGGTCCTGTGCATCGACGCCCGGGCAGCCGGAACTGGACCAGCCGGAAACTAGGCTGCACCAGAATTCGGGTCAGGAAACCGCAGCGATCCTGCCCCGGACTGCTCAGGAGTCAGGAGAATTCCATGAATGGACGCGTCGCCGCAGTGCTGGTCATCACCGCCCTCCTGTCTGCCGGACTGTATCACAGCCAGACCCGGCAGCAGCCGTTTCACGTTTCCGGCTTCATTGAAGCGGACGAGATTCGGCTGGGTTCCCGCATCGGCGGGCGCGTGAAGGAAGTCCATGTCTCCGAGGGCCGGTCCGTGCAGCGGGGAGCACATCTGCTCGACCTGGAACCCTATGATCTGCTGGAACGACGGGCTGAGGCGGCTGCGTTTCTGCAGCAGCGCAGATCAGTCCTCGACCGGCTGCAGGCAGGTTTCCGACCCGAGGAAATCGGACAGGCAAAGGCCCGCATGGAACAGACCCAGGCACGCCTCGACAAACTCCGCAACGGTCCTCGACAGCAGGAAATCGATGCTGCCGCGGCACAGCTCGAACTCGCCGACGCAGAGCTGGCTCGCGCCCGTAATCGATACCGGCGGGCTGAGGCACTATTTGCCCGAGATGCCGGCACGAAGGATCAGCTGGATGAGGTCGAAACCGAACTGAAAACGTCGACTGCTGCAGTTTCCGTGCGGCGTGAACAGCTCGGCGTTCTGACCGCGGGGTCCCGGCCGGAGGACGTGGCTGAAGCCCAGGCTGCGCTCTCCGAGGCCGAACAGGCATGGAAGCTCCAGTCGGCGGGGTTTCGGTCAGAAGAGATTGCGGCCGCGACCGCCGAAGTCGCGGCCGTTCAGGCAACGCTGGAGGCAATCGACCGGCAGATCGCGGAACTGATCATCGCAGCCCCGGTCGACGGTATCGTCGATGCCATCGATCTGCAGCCCGGTGATCTGATTTCTCCAAACGCACCCGCCATCGCCCTGATCGATCTGAGCCACCTGTGGGTCCGTGCCTATGTTCCCGAGAATCGGCTGAATATCGCTCTGGAACAGCCGGTGACGGTCACCGTGGACAGTTTTCGGCAACAGCCGTTTGCCGCCAGAATCACGTTTATTTCCCGTCAGGCCGAATTCACTCCGGGAAACGTGCAGACTCCGGAAGATCGGTCCCGTCAGGTCTTCCGCATCAAAGTCACGCTGACATCGGGCCTGGATGTTCTGCGCCCCGGGATGGCAGCGGATATCTGGTTTGACCCGCCCCAGGATGGACACAGCCCACGCAACTGACCGACCAGCTGCCGCTGCGCAGCTCCTCCCGCAGCGGTGCCTGACCGTGGGTGGTGAATGTTGAGATATCATGGAACGGATGACCGAAGATACAGATCCAGCGGCTGGCAACAGCGCGGCGAACGCGGCCGGACCAGCGATTCAGCTCCGTCACCTGAGTCGATCTTTCGGGCGCCTCGCAGCCGTCACGGACGTCTCGTTTGAAGTCCGCAAGGGGGCAATTTTCGGACTGCTCGGCCCGAATGGAAGCGGGAAATCGACCATCATTCGGATGCTGTGCGGCGTCCTGCCGCCAACCTCCGGACAGGCCGAAGTCCTGGGACATGATGTTTCGTCAGAACCCGAAACCATCAAGCGACGCATCGGTTACATGTCTCAGAAATTCAGCCTCTACTCGGACCTGAGTGTCCGCGAAAATCTGCAGTTCTATGCGCGTGTCTACGGACTGGATGCCGAGCGAACACAGCAGCGAATCTCGGATGTGGTCCGGCTGACCAGCCTGGGCTCACGACTGGAACAACTCTCCGGAACACTGTCCGGCGGCTGGAAACAGCGGCTGGCCCTGGCCTGCGCGCTGATTCATGAGCCGGAAGTGCTGTTTCTGGATGAACCCACAGCGGGAATTGACCCCGTGGCCCGCCGTGATCTGTGGGACCTGCTGTTTGATCTCTCGGCAGCAGGCGTCACACTGTTTGTCACCACCCATTATATGGACGAGGCAGAACGCTGCACCGACGTGGGTTATATCCAGTCGTCCCGACTGGTCGTCGTGGGGCGGCCCAATGAGTTGAAGCAGCTGCAGTCGGTGACGCCGGTAAATACATTCCGCTGGGAGCTGGATATTGCCGACCCTGCGAGAAAGCTGCACCCGCTGCGACAGGTCGCCGGGATCCACGATGCCACACTGTTCGGCCAGATGATTCACGTCCTGGCCGATGCGGGAATCTCGGCCGACGATTTCGCAGCACACCTCGAACTGCCGCGTGACCGTCTGCAGGCCCGCCGGATCGCGCCCACGCTGGAAGACGTGTTTGTGACGCTGACGCGAGCAGCGGACGGTCGCCGGCTGCCGTCGTCCGTCGGGACCGGGCAACTGCCACGGCAAACGGACGCGACCACAATCCCGCATCCGACTTTGCTCGCGAACGCCGCCGCTGCCAGAGTCGCCCCCGCGGTGGACACCACTCCGGCCGTCTCAGCCTCGCCTCTGCCGGAAAGCCTGGGAATCGACGGCTCCACCCTTCGTCCCGCAAGGCCGAGGCGTCGTCCATTTGCCGGTTTCGCTGCCATCCTGATCAAGGAGTTCACGCATGTTCGACGACAGCCCTCGACACTGTTCTTCATGCTCGTCGTCCCGGCGCTGCAGACGCTGATCTTCGGGTACGCCATCGAGACGGAGATCAGGGACATTCCCACGGTGGTTTACGACCTTGATGGTCGGCAGTCAGCTCGGGAACTGCTGGATGCATTCACCAACACCGGGACATTTCGGATCGTGCAGCGAGTCACC
>SYLK01000515.1 GCA_005809115.1 Planctomyces sp.
GGATTCGGCGGATGCGCAGGAGTTGCGCCGCCAGTTGTATACCGTCAGGAAAAAAGGCCGGAAGATCATCCACGCCGGGGTCGAGTATCGACTGCGCGTCAAGATTTTTGTCTCCTTTGGTGAAGATGCATTTCGAGTCACAATGACCAGGAGCTGACAAGATCACCAGGAGCTGACAAGATCACTGGACCGAACGCGGCCAACGTGCTTTGCGCACCCTTCGCTCGATGAATTTCGTCTTTCCACGACTCCCTGAACCAGTTCGCTGCTGACCTCTGGAAAGCAGCCGAGGCCGCCACAGATGATCGATTACAAGAAGAAGAGACGATTGGTACAACAGAAGCGCCGCTTGAACTGAAGACGCCTCGGGACGACGTCAGAAAGCAGAGGGGGCCTTTGAAATCATTGCCGGCTGGAACTGGAAAGGGAGAATCGATGAGAGACCTGCCACCTGTCCTGATTTGCTGGTCAGCTCGCATGATCACGTTGTGTGGGATGCTCGTGCTGATCGTTGCGGCACCGTTTGCGGCAGCCGCCGAAGTCCTGTGGGAGAAGCATGTCGTGTATTCGGGTCTGGTAAATTCGACAGCGGTGGGGGGCGACTTCACCGGTGACGGTCTGCCGGACGTGATCAGCAACAGTGGCGGCCGGACACGGCTCTTCGTTGCACCGGAATGGCGCGAAATCGTCCTTGATGATCATCCGGAACACGACTTCATCCACAGTGAAGTCTTTGACATTGATGGCGACGGCCGGCTGGACTATGTGGGTGCGCGGTACAGTCCGGGGCTGCTGGTCTGGCTGCGGCAGCCCGAAGCGCCGTTGACCGAGCCATGGCCGCTGTTCATCATTGACGATACGATCAACGGGATCCACGGAGTCCTCAGGGGAGATGTCGACGGGGACGGGCGGCTGGACCTGATTGCCAACAGTGCCCAGCCAGTCGGACCGATCCCGAATTCCGCCGTATGGCTGCGAGGACCCGCGGCGCCACTGGCTGCGGACCGCTGGGAGCGCAACGTCTTTGCCGACCGGGATGCACCGGGGCTGAGCCATTATTTTGGTTTTGGCGATGTCAACAGTGATGGTCGTCCCGATATCTCGCTTGCCGCCAAGGGAGGCCCTTCCGCGGAGCCACAGACTGGCGAATGGTTTGCCTGGTGGGAAGCGCCGACAGACCGGCGGAAGCCATGGACGAAGCACCTGCTGGCAGACAGGCAGGATGGTGCCACATGTATCATGCCGGCTGATGTCAATGGCGATGGACAGATGGACTTCATTGCCACCCGCGGCCACGGACGCGGTGTCATCTGGTTTGAAGCACCTGCATGGAACATCCATGTGATGCATCCGACACTGAAGGAGCCGCACTGCCTGACTGTGGCGGACCTGAATGCTGACGGACATGTGGATGCAGCCACCTGCGCCTACGGCGACAAACAGGCCGTCTGGTTTGAGAACGACGGCAGCGGGAACTTCACGGCACATGTCATCGGCGTGGATCAGGCCGCCTATGACATTCGATCCGTTGACATGGACAACGACCGTGACCTCGACCTGCTGATTGGCGGCCAGGCCAGCGCCAACGTGGTCTGGTACGAAAACCCTCTGCGACAGGATTGATGTTCGAGCGGCTGCTCAGCGAATCGGGACCCAGGGATTCCAGGACGCATAGTACATCGCTCGGGGAACGGCGGCATCCATGATCTGTTCCGTCAGTGTGGCGGGCGAAGGCTGCTCTGCACCCAGAATCTCTTCCAGCAGACCGGGTGCGGAGCGGTACTCAACCGCTTCGTGGCTGCTGAGCTGAAGCTGGTCTGCCAGAGCCTGCACGGCGTCTTCGACGTAACCGATCTGGTCCACCAGGTGATGTTCCAGCGCCTGCGAAGCCGTGTAGATCTGACCAGTCGCCAGCTCTCGTACGGCTGTGTCGTCCAGTTCGCCGCGATTGTCCGCGATCACGGTCACAAATCGATCGAACGCATCTTTCAGGATGGCATCCCACACGGCGTGCTCCGGGGCGGTCATATCGCGGAAGGGGCTCAGCGTATCCTTGAGTGGCCCGGTCTTGAGGGACTCGACTTTGACACCGATGTTTGCTGACAGCTCAGTGGCATTGTAGCGCGGCACAATTACACCGATGGAGCCAGTCCAGGTGGTTGGTTCGGCATAAATTTTCCCCTCCGGGCCGACACCCATGGAAATATAATAGCCACCAGAGGCCGCCAGCCGCTTCATCGCGGCAAATATCGGTTTTTTCTCTCTCAGTTTCTGCAGTTCGCGGTAGATCTGATGACTGTCGGCCACAAGCCCTCCGGGACTGTCAACCGCCAGCAGGACCCCACGGATGGAATCGTCGGCGGCAGCCTGCCGGATCTGGCGAATCCAGCGTTCGGTAAACGGAGGGCTGATGGTTCCCTCGAAATTGATGATGGCAATACGATTTCGTGCCCCGCGTTCACCCGAAACATGATGTTCGGGATACACCACGTCACTGGTACCAGTGCCCGCCTGCAGCAGGAAAAATGCGTTGAGGATCAGTGATGTGATCAGCAGTGACACCAGCATCCGCTGCAGCAGGGGACTCCTGCCAGGTGCCGCGGTTTCGACGCGAACGACCACGCGGTCAGTTACGAACTCCGCGTTCTGACCGGGGCCGACAACCCTGACGGCACTGCCGGCTGCGCGATTCGGCCCGGACGCCTCGGGCCGGGGATCCTGCGACGACTGATCGTGTGAAGTCATGTTCTGCTGTTCCCGGACAGGAAATGGAAGCGCCGACGAAACCAGACCGGCACCTGTCAGGAGCAGACGATACATGATGCAGCGCGGATTTTGAAATCGCTGTCGCTCCGGAAAGCGAACGCGTCAGCCCCGAATCGGCGGCCGCGTGTGCCGCAACTTGCAGTCACTCCTGCGCCGCAGGTTTCGTCGGAGCCGGTCAGTTGATACAGTGCGGGCGGGGTGATTCACCAGATCACTCATGGGTGGATCGTGTCGGCAGTTCAGGTAACCGGGAGGTGTCGCAGCATGTTTCGCATTTTTTCACAGATTCGTCGACTTTCACCGCTTTCTGCGCCGATCCCGACGTCAGGAGTGGCCATGTTTGTCGCGGCGGTGGCCGCGGCGGTGGGCGCCGCCCCCCGCCCC
>SYLK01000516.1 GCA_005809115.1 Planctomyces sp.
ACTACCAGGAATTCCCGCCCGGCGGCGTGCTGGACCAGGCCGTCGGGCTGGCCACCGGCGAAACCGTGGAAGTTCCGGCGGGTACCTTTCAGAATGTCTTCCGAACCAGAGACACAAGTATTCGAGAGCCGTTCGGGATCAGCGACAAGTCCTGCGCGCCGGGTCTGGGAACGGTGCGCGAAGTCAAATATGACATCGAAACGAACGAGATTCTGCAGACCGCAGAACTCGTTTCGGTGACGCTGCATGGAGTGCCCACAACAACTCTGGTTGACCCGACGGACTTTGATGGCACGAACGCCGCGGGGAATACGGCAGTGGGCGGAGTCGAGTTCGCCGAGGATGTGCGCATTTCCGCGAAAGGGTCCGTCGTGCTGAGCGGCGCCGGACTTGAGGACAGCACGTCAATCACCTCCGGGGCTGAGGTTGCCATCCTCGACTCGGTGTTCAGCGATTCCGTGTGGATCCTGGCGGGTGACAATGTCGCACTACGAAACGTTAACGCCGAGGACCGAATCAGTATACTGGGCGATGTCGACACCTTCGTGCTGGATTCGGACATTGACGACCTGTGGATTCGGCAGGGGGACAGTGACAACACCCTGACGTTCGAAGGTTCGGACATTGGACGGTTGTCGGCTGACGGCGGACGGGGCACCAATCTGTTCGAAGATCGCGGTGACAATGTCTTTGGCAGGGTTCGGCTGCGACGCCTGCTGTGACTGCCCGCCCTGAGCAACTTTGTCGCCCAGACTCCAGGAGACCTCGACCCCAGTGTCACCCAGTGTCACAGCTCTGGGGCTGGCGACGTGTCCGGTCGGCGGCTTCCTGGACGACGCCATTGCCGCAGAACTCGGCGTCGATCCGGCCAGCGAACCCGTGCTGTACCTGATTCTGGTGGGCTTTGCGAAGTAGCACGGCCTGTTCCGCGAGCGAGGGTGGTGGCGAGCGAGCCGGGCAAGCCTGCCGCAAACTCGCCGCGGGGCTCCGCTGACACCCGTCAGCAGCCCGCACGCGATCTGAGCCGAAAATCCACGTTGATCACACAGGAAGAACCACTGACAACACCTGCGTGAGCCGCGACGTCTGCTCGGTGAGGTTGCCGCGGCAATCGTCTCAGCGAAATTGCGCGCCGCATCGTAGTCATGCCGAGTATTTCCGGACGAGCGGCTGCATGCAGAGCTGTCTCCAGGCGACAATTCGACGATATCCCGGTGACCCGCTGATCAGGACGTTTGTCAATCTGGGATCTCCGCCGGAGCTTTCAGTCGTTCGGAGACTTTCACGTGGCCATACCTCGGTATCTTTTTGACCCAGTCCATAACCCCTGCAGTTCATAAGGCGGATCGAAGATGTTCGTCATCCTGGGGCCGGCAGCGTGTCAGTCGACCAATTACGGGAGCAAGACAACTCCGCACAGTATTGCCAGTCGAATGCGTCCCCTCAATGCCAAAGATCACAATGGCTGGGTGGCGGGACATCTGCTGAACGACAACATGGGCGGCAGCGGGACAAGTTCGGTCAACCTGACCCCCCTGACTCGGAAGACAAACAGAGCGCATGCGACCTATGAAGGCTGGATCAAGACCTTCTGCGACCGAATCTTCAGCTTTCACTCGAACCGCGACAACCGGAACGTCAACTACTGGTATGGCGTCCGGTATGTGGTGACTGTTTCGCTTCACGCCTTTGGGCCCAGCCCACCGCATACGAAGGCGCCCGCAGAGATCACGATCGAGTCTCGAGTGGTCAAGGTGCCTAAGGCTACCGTCAGTGATTACAGTGAAAACGGAGTGCCCGATGATGTTGACGTGAATGAGTTCCTGTACGATGGTTTCATCGTCAAGGCGACTGACCGGTTTGCGTCGGACAAAGTGAATTTTCCGCCCCTGAAGATCAAGAACGTTCTATGACTCGCCGATGAGGGCGGCTGAATTCTCGGAGTCACTTCTCCGGCACCAGGAAACTCAGATGCAGTTCACAGTGGCGGCACTGCACTTGTGCCCACTCTGCGGCAGTGAGATTTCCGAGGAATGGGTGTCTGGCGAACCTGGGGCTGGCCTGGAGTCGCCGCAGTCCGGATCGCAGCGCGGCGAGGCCATCGTCCCAGGACGTGGGCGGCGGGATCAGGGCTGTCGCGGCGGCCTTGGGGAGTGAGATCCCGGCAGGCATCGGTGAGTTCAGAAATTTCTGTTTTCGGAACAGCAGAACGACGGGCAGCAGCAGTCGCATCGGCAGAGGCAGCGGAATTTCCATGCCATCGATCGCACCATGCATCACGATCGCCAGGTGCTGGAAGATCTGCCCGGCGCTCCAGTTTCCCAGAGTCCTGACATGTTTCGCCCGAGCCAGCCGCTCAACGTCCGCGGCGATATCGTCCAGCGATTCGAACCGCAGACTGCGTCGCGCGGTGATCCCGTCGGTATTTCTGGTGCTCACGGCAAGTTTTCCTGAAGATGCAGAAGGGGGTTTCAGCGATTCCGATCGAGCTGCGTCGCCATGCGATTGAGAAGTCGAGTCAGATCCAGGCCAGGTGCAGAACTGACGCCATGCCGGACTTCGCACCTCGCAGCTGAAGCATCGTTGACCGCGAGACAAAAATCCGAAGGAGGCGGTTCAAACGGCGTGCAGGCCGATAAGAAACGGCGGGAACC
>SYLK01000517.1 GCA_005809115.1 Planctomyces sp.
ATACGATCTGCTGATCGCGGATTCCGCTGATGTCGCCGACGTTCAGGCGCCGGTTCAGGTCTTCGTGGGTGTTGTTCCCCCCGATCTGACTGCTCTGGTCAGCATTGAGGAAGACGTCACGAGTGTCGTGGACTGGAATCGGACCGCGCCGGTGCTGCGGCATGTGCAGCTGGCGGATGTGCAGATCGGGGAAAAGCCTGCCTACGCTGCAGGGATGTCGGCGAAGGAGCTGGAAGAACGCGGCTACGAAGTCCTGATCGATGGCCGGGCGGGGCCGCTGCTGCTGCAGCGTCGCGAGGGGCTGAAAGTCACCTTCTGGTTCCTGTTTCATACGGACCGATCGACGCTTCCGTATCGTCTGGGATTCCCGATCCTGGCAGCAAATCTGGTCGAGAGTGCGCTGAAACAGGCAGCCCTGTCGGAAGTGGCGGCGGCTCCGACGGGAGTACTGCCACCGCTGAGTCTGGAGGCCGAACGTGAGTACACGGTTCGTGGTCCTGACGGTGATGAGGTCCGGTTGCGGTCGGCGGGAAGTGGACTGCTGTCCGGAGCCGCTGCCGGAAAGGTCGGGATGTATGCGGTTCTGGACGGCAGCGACGTTGTGGCCTCCGTCGGCACGGGTCTGCTGGATCCGCTGGAAATCAGCCTGCAGGCGTCCGAGAATATCCGATTCACGGAACTGAGTGTTTCCACAACCGACACCAGTTTTCTCGACAGCGATCGTCCGCTGTGGTGGCCGCTGACGGTCGGGGCATTTCTGCTGATGCTGGGCGAGTGGTGGTATTTTCAGCGGGACCGAGGATCCATGTCATGACCTGGCGCAGTTCCCTGCCATTGGGGCTCCTGACTGCCTGTGTCATGGCGCTGCCCTCGCTCGGTCAGACGGCCGGCGCGCAGACCGATGTGCCTGTGCGAATGCGAATCGAACTGCTGTCGATCCGCAATCGGTCTGCCAGCCCGATCCCGGTGCAGATCCGGCTGGAGTATAATCGCCCGCAGATTCTGCAGGGGGATCTGGAGCTTTCACTGTACGACTCCCTGGCGGTACTTTCTCCGGAGGATCTGCGAGCGACGGTACGGATCGAGGACATCGTGCTGTCGGGTGCAGACCAGACCTTTCACGCCCTGTTTCCGCCAGTGCAGACCGGGCTGATGCAGAATCTGGCAGTGATGGCCTGGTTTCGGACGGCTGACGGCAGGATTCCTCTCAGCCTGTCGCGGAAGGAAATCAACCCGCCGCTTCCGCACGATCTGCTGATGATCAGTCCGCGTGAGCGCGGTACGCTGATGTGCTCCTGTTCGGGGCTGACGTCGCTGCAGAAGTCAGCGCCAGGTCAGAAATTCCTGAATCGCGCGCTCTCGCTGGAGAACTACAATCCCCTGGCGGAACCGGACCGAAAGGGGGCCGAAGGTGGTGCTGCTGAGGGTGAACGCGAGAGTGCGTATTCGTCGGGTGGTGCGCCCGGAGAGCACATTCAGTACTTTCCGGTGACGGTTTCGCCTCATGATCTTCCGGAAGATCCGCTGTCGTTCTGTGCCTTTGACGTTCTGCTGCTGGCCGACCAGGCTCTGGAAAAACTCTCCCGGGAGCAGCTGCAGGCGATCCTGACCTGGGTCCGTGCCGGTGGTAGTCTGTGCATTCTGCCGGACGGTCGGATGAAGCTGCACCACCTGGAATTCCTCCGGACGGTGTTCGAGACGGAGGCAGACGTGTCCGTCCGATTCTCGCTGGACGATGACGGTCGTCTTCTGTCGGGAGCGTCTGGTGTGACAGTGATCCATCGCTTTGTCGGGCTGGGACGGGCGTCGTTGCTGCCGGCGGCCGACGACCTTTCCGTGGCGCTGAACAAGTCCGACGTGGCGAGGCTGGTGGCGTTTCTCTGGAAAGTTCGCACGGACGTGCCTGTCTGGCGCGGTGAACCGTGGCGAATACCCGGAATTCAGGACAGATTCCGGGAATCCGGGATTTCGGAACGGCGGGCGTCGGATGACGCGGACGCGGTCACCCGGGATGGATCGGACCTGTCGGCCAATACCTACTTAGGCGGAGGCTCTGGCGGCCGGAGTGCGGTTCCGCCCGAGTCTCCGCGCGCTGATCAGCAGCTCGCACCCCTGGCAACGTCACTGCTGCCTGCAGCGCGTGACGCCCTGATGCCCGATGATGTCCGGATGGTACCGGTGTGGGTCATTGGTCTGATTCTGGCGGCGTACGTCGCCACCATCGGACCGGTCGATTATTTTGTCCTGGGCATGCTCCGCATGCGAAAGGCGACCTGGATTCTGTTCCCCGTCGTCACGGCCTTTTTTACGCTGCAGACCGTCTGGATCGCGCACATTTATATGAGCAGCACCGATACCGGGGGAACCCTGGACATCGTGGACGTCATTGACGACGGACAGCCGGTTCGCCGGACCCGAGTGGAACTGCGGTTTTACGGTGCGGCCGCGACACACCGATCGGAGCACCATCGGCAGCTGGTGGTGTCGCTGAGTCCCGAGCTGTCAGCCGACATCAGCAGTGCGATCGTGCCTGGGTTCACGTCTGACCAGGCGGTGGTTCCGGAGAGTCTGCAGCCGCTGAGCTACTCGGGCCGTTTCCCGCAGTCCTACAGCGTCACGCAGACGGTTCCGCAATGGTCGCCGCGAATGACGCGAGTGATGGAATTCAATCCTGCGGACGTGCGGATCCCGGGGATCGACTGGACGGACAGTTCGCTGATCACGTCCTCGACCGGGCGCAGGCGGCTGGGGGAGAACCTGGAGGATCTGTTTCGCGAACCTGGTGAGCAATGTTTCGCCGTCATCCTGCACCGGGATCAGCAGCTGCCTGTGCTGCGCTCGGGCGCCTTCGTGTGGGTCCCGCAGACAGCCGGGGAGGTGAACGGGATGCCGTTGTTACCGATCCTCGCGGAGGCGACGGGGCAGACCCGGACCGGTGTTTTTCGGATTGTGTCGCAGCTGTCTCCGCAGGGTTCAGCGGCGATGGAGGATCTGCATCTGCTGGATGACACCAGCAAGGCGCAGTGGGTGCTGCTGATCGTGGTCAGGCAGCGCAACAATTATCGTGTGTTTCGGAAACTGTACCATGTGGAGGAACGGTCCGGGATTTCTCAGGACTGACGCTGATGATGTCTGAAACACCGCAGAATTTGAAGGTTGTCACACCGCCCCCGGGTGCATCTGTGCCGGGCCGGAAGCTGGCCGTCTGTATTCGTGATCTGCGGGTCAGCTACGGGAAATTTGAGGCCGTCAAGGGGATCTCGCTCGATATTCCGCAGGGTGAGGTGTTTGGGTTTATCGGTCCGAACGGGGCCGGCAAGTCGTCGACGATCCGCGTTCTGGCGACACTGCAGCCCCGATTTCAGGGTGTGGCCCTGGTGTGTGGCCTGGATGTGCTGAGTCAGCCGCGGCAGGTGCGCGAAGTGATGGGCTATATGCCTGATTTCTTTGGTGTCTACGAAGATCTGACGGCTGAGGAGTACCTGCATTTCTTTGCAGCCGCCTATAAGCTGCCGATTGCGAAACGTCGGGGTGTCGTGAATGACGTGCTGTCACTGACGGATCTGCTGCACAAGGCGCATTCTCAGGTGGACGGGCTCTCCCGCGGCATGAAACAGCGGCTTGCGCTGGCGCGCGTGCTGCTGAATGACCCGCAGCTGCTGCTGCTGGATGAGCCGACCAGCGGACTGGATCCGCGGGCGAGGATTGAAGTGCGGGAACTGCTGAAGGCGCTGCGGGCGATGGGGAAGACGATTCTGATCAGCAGTCATATTCTGGAGGAGCTGAGCCAGCTGTGTACCAGGATCGGCATCATCGAGACGGGACATCTGGTTGCAGAAGGGTCTCTGACGGAGATCTATCGTCAGCTGCAGCTGAAGCGCGTGATCCATATTCGCTGCGAGAAGCCGGCGGCTGATCTGCCGGATCGAATTCGTCGGATCCATGGTGTGGATTCGCTGGAGCAGCAGGTCGATCGCTGGGCGATTCGCCTGCACGAGGATCAGACATCGATTGCCGAGCTGCATCATGCGCTCGTGGCTGAGCAGGCTGCGATTGTGATGTTTCAGCCGGAGGCGATGGATATGGAAACGGCGTTCATGAAGCTGACCGAGGGGAAAACGGCGTGAGCCTGCGGAGCCTGATCCCGTCATTGCCGCTGCTGCGGCGTGAACTGGCCGAACTGGCCAGCCGCCGGCAGACGTACGTTGTCCGCGTGGTCGGCGCGGTGGCGCTGCTGAGCGTGGTGTTTCTGACACTCAGTTCGAACCTGCATTCGGAGATCGCGAATCGGCAGGGACTGTCGGCCTATCCCGGATCTGCGTCGCCGGGAGCGATCTCTGCAGCGGGACGGAACAGGTTTCTCGGGATCGGCGGCAGGATCTTTTCCGAAACCGTGCCGTGGCTGTTCTACTCGATTCAGCTGCTGATGCCGGGGCTGTGCTGCGGCACGATCACGATGGAGAAGGAACGCAACACGCTGGGGATATTGTTTCTGACGCGACTGTCACCGCTGACAATCGTGCTTGAGAAGCTGTGCAGTCGGCTGGTTCCGATGCTGACGTTTCTGCTGCTCACGTTTCCGGTTCTGGCGTTCGTGTATTCACTGGGGGGTGTGGATACTGTGCTGCTGCTCAGCACGCTGGGGCTGCTGCTGTGCGAGTGCCTGCTGTATGCGTCTCTGGGCATACTCTGCAGCTCGTGGTTTCGCACGACGGTCAGTGCCTTCATGTGCTCGTATGTTCTCGTGGCGTTCCTGCTGCTGCTGTCTGCGGCAGCGGGGTCCGGATCACTGACACCGTTCGGTGTCTGGCGGCAGTCGTTTGCGAGAGACTCCGCCGGTGCGGATGTGATCGCGGCTGTCAGCCGGTTCCCGGGCATCCCGCCCGGATATGCGCCCGTGATCGCGGTATTGGCACCGATCGTCAGGACGATACCAGCGTTGCTGGCATCGGCCGCCTGCCTGGGACTTGCGACCGTGTTTCTGACGCGGCGAGCCTTCGTCACAGGATCATCGCCGCTGCTGTGGATGTTTCGCGCGGCCGATCGTTTCTTCGTCTGGCTCAACGATGAAACAACGGGCGGGATTGTGATCGTGAGGGATCAGAATGTGCTTCCGGCCTTTGACCCGATTTCGTGGCGGGAACGCTCCAAGAAGTCACTCGGCAAGGCTCGCTACCTGTTTCGCATCCTGACGCTGCTGGAAATTCCGACGCTGGCGGTCTGTACTCTGGCCGCCACGGCCGGCGGCGCGCCGGGGCCGGAACCTCTGCGTTACCTGCTGCTGATTTCCTGGCTGCTGGCAGCCCTGATCATCGTTGTCAAAGGCGCGACGGCCATCTCGTCTGAACGCGCTCGGGAGACGATCGAGGCGCTGTTGTCCACACCGCTGACAGGGGCTCAGATTCTGCAGGAAAAGGTCATTGGCATGCGGCGCCTGATGATCGTCCTGGCTGTGCCGATCCTGACCACACACCTGACCCTGCTGATGACGCAACTCGACCGTCTCGGTGACAG
>SYLK01000518.1 GCA_005809115.1 Planctomyces sp.
CTGCCCAGCCGCACGAAACGGGAGAACGAACGATGAACCTGCTGCACGCTCTGAAGAACGATGAACATGGCTTTGTGGTGTCTGCGGAACTGGTCCTAGTGGGCACGATTGCGGTGCTGGGAATGATCGTGGGGCTGACGGAACTGAGTTTCAACGTCAACCAGGAACTGGAAGACGTGGGATCGGCGATCGGCGGGATCAACCAGACGTATTACTACACCCTGGCCAGCGGCCGGAAGGGCGAAGTGGTGGGCAGCACGTTCCTGGACTTCGCCGACGACTGCGACAACGCCTGTGACATCAACTGTGACTCACCCGGCCAGCGTGAAAAGGCCGGATACTGATTTTTCCTGACCCTGACCCTGACCCTGATTCCTGAAATCGGAGAACTTCCATGAAAACGTTCAGAATGATGATGGCCGACGAGCACGGCTTTGTGGTGTCCGCCGAACTGGTGCTGGTGGGGACGATTACCGTCCTGGGAATGATCGTCGGACTGACGGAACTTTCGTTTGGCGTGAATGAGGAGCTGGAGGATGTGGGTTCGGCGGTGGGAGCGATCAACCAGACGTACTACTTTACATTGGCGAGTGGTCGGAAGGGTGAAGTGGTCGGCAGTACGTTCCTCGACTTTCAGGACGAATGTGACAACGCCTGCGACCTGACCTGCGACAGTCCGGCACGCGGCGAAAAGGGAGATCACGGTCATCGCTGAGCAAACCTCGGCGGGAACGCTTTCGGAGTCAGTCTGACGGGGGGCGACTGATCGCATCCGCCGGCCCCGGAGTGATGACTCGAAAACATCGAAACAACAATCAGTCACTGTCGTCTCCTGTTTCGGGAAGCACGGCCCACGATCCTTCGGGGTTGTCGGGCCGTGTTTTCTTTTCTGCTGATCGCTGCGGGATGTGGCGTGTCTGCATTCCAACAGCGGGTGAATTCGTTATTCTGCCCGGCTGTTGAATGCTGTCTGCGCGGCTGTCGGTTCCGCTGGTCCGGGATCACGAAGCGTCGGAGCGGGGCTCCGATTGACGGGTGTGGCGCGGCAGCATTCTGAACTGAAACGCATGACGCGGCCCGGCCGGGAAAGCGATGCTGCCAAGATGAGTGTGCGGAAAGACGTGCAGGTTGGTCTGATTCAGATGGCGTGCGAATCAGACGTCACTGCCAACCTTGAACGGTCCGTTGAAAAGATCAGATTCGCTGCACGGGACGGTGCCCGGGTGATCTGTCTGCAGGAAGTGTTCAACACTCGATACCCCTGCCAGACGGAGGATCACAGCCGGTTTTCGCTGGCCGAACCGATACCGGGGCCAACCACGGACGTCCTGTCGCGTCTGGCTCGGGAGCTGGAAGTGGTGTTGATTGTGCCTCTCTTCGAGAAGCGCACGCATGGACTTTACCACAATTCCGCGGTGGTGCTGGACGCGGACGGCTCGGTCGCGGGACTGTACCGGAAGATGCATATTCCGGATGACCCGCTGTACTACGAGAAATTCTACTTTGCGCCCGGCGATCTGGGATTTCGTGCCTTTCGCACGAAGTTCGCCCGAATCGGTGTCTGCATCTGCTGGGACCAGTGGTATCCGGAGGCAGCGCGTCTGACGGCGCTGCAGGGGGCGGAACTGCTGTTTTATCCTACGGCGATCGGCTGGATTCCCGGAGAGAAGGAGACTTACGGTGCCAGTCAGTATTCTGCCTGGCAGACGATGATCCGCAGTCACTCGATTGCCAACGGTCTGTTCGTGGGAGCGCCGAACCGTGTCGGTCAGGAAGGCGCGATCCAGTTCTGGGGTGGTTCGTTTCTGTCTGATCCCTATGGCAATGTGTTGGCTCAGGCGGGGCACGAGGGTGAGGAGACTCTGGTCATCAGCTGTGACGTGTCGCTGATTGATACGGCGCGGACCCACTGGCCGTTCTTCCGCGATCGGCGCGTGGATGCATTCGCCGGGCTGCAGCAACGGTGGGGTGAATAGCGTCGTGCTGGAAGAAGTCTTCAATCTGGGCGAATATCGCTGGCCGGCGGAGTGGGAGCCACATGCGGCGACATGGCTGGCATGGCCGGTGAGTGAGGCCACCTGGCCCGGCATCTTTCCCCGAATTCCTCCGGCCTTCGCAGCTCTGGTGGCGGCCATCGCACGCTTCGAACCGGTCCATCTGCTGGCGGGGGGGGCGGCGGTGGCGGAGCAGGCGCGGCGGGAAGTCGACCGGGCCTGTGCTGTGGCTGGCAGCGGGTTTCCTGTGGAAATCATCGCTGACATCGCTGTCAATGACAGCTGGTGCCGTGATTATGGCCCGATCTTCCTGACCGGACGCAGGGGAACTCCTGCCACCGGGAGCAGCGTGATCATTGACTGGGACTACAACGCGTGGGGTGGCAAGTATCCGCCGTGGGATCAGGACGCGCTGGTCGCGCGAAAAGTCGCGTGGCGGCTGGGCCTGAAATCCCTGCAGCCCGGACTGGTGCTGGAAGGCGGGGCGATCGAGGGCAACGGCTGCGGAACGCTCCTGGTGACCGAGAACTGTCTGCTGAATCCGAATCGCAATCCCGGCGTCACGCACGCTTCCATGGAGCTGGCACTGCGACAATGGATGCAGGCGAAACATGTCGTCTGGCTGCCGGGACACGGCATCATCGGCGACGACACCGACGGTCATATTGATCAACTGGCCCGGTTCATTGATGCTCGGCGGGTGCTCGTGGCGGCTCCCTATGATGACGACGCTCCGGAGGCGACAGACCTGAGGGCCGGGGCTGCTGCCGTCGCCAGTGCCGCCAACGCTCAGGGCGAATCCCTGATACCGATTCCCCTCAGAATCCCCGCACCAAAGTTTCAGCAGGAACAGCGTCTGCCTGCCAGCTACTGCAACTATTATCTCTGCAATGGCGCCGTGATTGTTCCGATGTTCCATGATCCGGCTGACGCGATCGCACTGCAGCTGCTGCAGGACTGCTACCCGCAGCGGACAGTCGCAGGAGTTGCTGCGCTCGATCTTGTCTGGGGTCTGGGATCATTCCACTGTATGACGCAGCAGCAGCCGGCGGCGGTGGCCTGAACGGCAGCCGCTCCGATCCCGATTTCCGCTGCAACAATTTCCGGGGAGATGTTCATGACTGCTGAAATCATCGCCATCGGTTCCGAGCTGACCTGTGGCGCCAAACTGGACACCAACAGCCAGTGGCTCAGCCGTGAACTGGAGGCACTTGGCTGGACAGTGACCCGGCACACCGCGCTGGCAGACGACCTCGAACAGATCGCTGCTGAGTTCCGTGCTGCAGCGCAACGATCCCAGGTTGTGCTGGTCACCGGAGGACTGGGCCCCACTCTGGACGACATCACGCGGGACGCGCTGGCTCTGGCGTTTGATCAGCAGCTGATCATGGATCCGGAATCTCTGCAGCAGATCGAGGCGTTGTTCGAGGCGCGCGGCCGTGAGATGCCGGAACGAAACCGACGACAGGCTCAGCGACCGGAATTTTCAGAGCCGCTGCCCAACAGCTGCGGTACGGCTCCCGGGGTGCTGCTCCGCGTGCCCCGATCCGGTCTCGCTCCGCAGACAGATACGTCCTGCCTGATTGCCGTGCTGCCCGGAGTTCCTGCTGAGATGAAGCCGATGTTTGAGCAGCAGGTACGGCCCAGGCTCAGCATCAGCGGGATCGCGATCAATCGTTCCGTGCTGCGGACATTCGGGTACGGCGAGTCAGACGCCGAACGCCTGCTGGGGGACCTCACCGCACGCGGTCGCAACCCCGAGGTGGGAATCACGGCCAGTGAGGCAGTGATCTCACTCTGGATCACGGCGCGTTCACCCGGCGCTGCCGAAAGTCGGCGTCTGGCTGAGGAAGTCCGCGCACAGATTCGGGAACGACTCGGTGAAGCCGTCTATTCCGAAGCCGATGATGAACTGCACGACGTCGTGGCCAGACAGCTGCTGGATCGCGGTCAGCGCGTGGCACTGGTGGAAGGCTCCACGACCGGCGGCCTGCTGGCTCACTGGCTGACAGAGGAACCTCGATATGCCGCCTGTCTGGCCTCCAGTCACGTCTACGGGCCGTCAGACTGCGAAACGGGACTCCGGACTCGGCGGTCCACTGAATGGATGGAGGCGGCCGTTCTGGATGCCAGCCGCCGCCTTGCGGCAGGCGAGGCCGATCTGGTACTGCTGTCCTCAACACACACCGAGGACGTGACGGACAAGGGCGTACCCGTCCGACGTGGTTACGTGGCGATTATCGGACCCGGCATTGCCGAGCTGCACGACTGCAGCATGTCCGGCAACCTCGCAATTTTCCGCCAGCGCGCTGCGCGCACCGCACTGAACCGGCTGCGCCTGGCACTGCAGCGCCAGGCCGGCCACTGACTGAATTCCTGCTGAAAGTTTCCTCCGGATGACGAAGAAAAAGGCACATTCGCACCCTGAAAAAACCGCACCCATTGTGATTCGCGAGGCGATCCGCAGCGATATTCCACAGCTGGAACTCTTCGTGGCGCAATTCGTACAGGCTCATCGTCTGCTGCCCAGAACCACTGCGGAGCTGTATGAGCTGGTCCCGTTCGGCTTCGTGGCGGTCAGCGGTGACCAGCTCGTCGGATTCGCGGCACTCGAAATCTACTCGGCCAAACTCGCCGAAATCCGCAGCCTCGCGGTCCATGAGGACTTTCAGGGCCTCGGAATCGGGCGCGGCCTGGTGGAAAAATGTGTGAACCTGGCCCGCGCGAAGAACATCCTCGAAGTGATGGCGATCACCTCCGCCGACGGATTTTTTCGTGCCTGTGGGTTCGACTTCACGCTGCCCGGAGAAAAAAAGGCACTCTTCATGCAGACTCGGGACGAGTATTAAGAGGCTCTCCCAAAACCGGGACTGGCTCCCGCGGTACTGCGAAATGTCCTGCGAAATATGACTGCCAAAGGGTGCCTGTCCCGGTTTTGTCCGCAGGTTTTGTCAGGGGTTCTTAGACACGGGCCCGTGCGACTGTTCCCAGTTCGGCCAGCCGCGATTCGCGTTCCTGGATCGCTCGATCGACTTCCGCGACAGATCCGGCTGTCAGCACGCGACTGCCGGCAATCGCTGTCTGTGCGATCTGCTCAGGGCTGCGGGATCCCACGATCGCCGACGTGACCTCCGGTCGCCGCAGAACCCAGGCAATCGCAAGTTCTGCGACGGTCCATCCCAGCCCCTCGGCGATCTGCTGCAGCTGACTGACGAATTCCAGATTGATCGTCAGCTGGGGGGGCTGAAAACGAGGATCACGGCTGCGGTGGTCGCGGGAGGACAGCGCTGCCGCCCGCTCCGCGGTGAATCCACCGGTCAGCAGGCCTTTGCCCATCGGGCTGTAACACACCACACCGATCTGATTCTGAGCACACCATGGCAGAATCTGGCTCTCGACATCCCGGGCAATCATACTGTACGGTGGCTGCAGTGAAGTGATCGGATGAATCCGCTGCAGTCGTTCCATCTGCGACACACTGTGGTTGGAAACGCCGATGTGCCCGACCTTACCCTGTGATTTCAGGTCCACCAGTGCCTGCCATCCCTCTTCGATCTCACCATCCGGCTCAGGCCAGTGCAGCTGATACAGGTCAATCCGGTCCACCTTCAGGCGCTGCAGGCTGGCTTCACATTCCGAGATCACGCTCGCGCGTCGCAGCGTATTTCGGATCTCGCCATTGCCTGCGGCCACCCGACCGCACTTCGTGGCGATCAGCGGACGGTCTGCCCGGGGGATCGCCTCCATGGCCTGAGCCACCAGAGCCTCGCTGCGGCCTTCACCGTAGATCGCCGCGGTGTCGATCCAGTTGATGCCCAGCTCGACAGCCTTCACGATCGCGGCGATGGCCTCGCGTTCGTCCTGATCGCCCCAGCCGAATTTCCAGTCGCCGCCACCGATGGCCCACGTCCCCAGACCAATCACACTGAGCCGGAGAGGACTGTTTCCCAGTTGCCGCTGCTGCATGATTCCTGAATCCGGATTCCTGACTGCTCGGTGATCACTGCCGGCCAGCCGATGGACCGGAGCCGGGATCGTAGCACGGCTCCTGGCGCCCCGCGAGTCATCAGCGGGGCGCCGCTGCAGCCAGTGGTTTTCGCAGTCCATCGGACTCGGGGTGATGCCGTCCGGACGCATCGGTGCTGCCGTGGAGCAGGTCCTGGCGCGGCGCGGACGACGCTGACTGACCGGGATTGACCACGCTTTCTGCCATCCAATATACTTGCCGCATCTTGACTTACGACTTGAGGGGCTGAAGGGCGACCAGCAGCTCCGGAGGTGGTCGTGGTGTGCTGGCGGGCCGTGATGCGCTGACATGGCGTCGATGAGGCCATCCGCACTGTGGACGTTGCGCGGGCGATTTTTTGCAGGATAGTCGGTGGCACATGGAAATACTGGAAAAGGTCGGTGACTTCTTCAACGCCACGACAGCGCGGATTGAACGAGGGATCACGTCTCTGTTTGGTTCGTCCAACGAGCGTCGTATGCGTCGGCTGGGATTTGTGCGTGACAAGCAGGGTCACACCTCGATCGTCCCGGGCTCGCTTCTGGACACGATCAACGGTCTGGAGTCGCGATACCAGGCGTATCCGGATGCAGAGCTGCGTCAGAGCACGGAGAAGTTTCGGGCGAGGCTGCTGGCTGGCGAGACACTGGAGGAACTGCTGCCCGAGGCATTCGCCGCGGTGCGTGAGAGCAGTCGGCGGTTTCTGAGAATGCGGCACTACGATGTGCAGATGATCGGAGGTTACTTTCTGCACCGGGGCATGATCGCTGAAATGGTGACGGGTGAGGGGAAGACGCTGGTCGCGACGCTGCCGGCCTATCTGAACGCGCTGGCGGGCAAAGTGCATATCGTGACAGTCAACGATTATCTGGCATTGCGCGACATGGAATGGATGGGTCCGGTGCATCTGAATCTGGGACTGACGGTAGGTGCCATTCAGTCCGAAATGGGGCCGCACGAGAGGCAGCGGCATTACGCCTGTGACATTACCTATGGCACCAGTAATCAGTTCGGGTTTGACTATCTGCGGGACAACATGAAGCCCACGGCCGAACTGCAGGTGCAGGGGCGTCTGGACTATGCGATTGTGGACGAGATCGACAACATTCTGATTGATGAAGCGCGGACACCGCTGATTATTTCCGGTCCCGCACACGACAATCTGGAACGCTACCCGCGGGCCGATGAAATCGCCAGACAGCTGCGCAGCAGCATCGACTTTGAAGTCAAGGAGAAGGAACATACCTGCCATCTGACCGAGGACGGTGTGCGGCGTGCGGAACAGCTCGCCGGCGTGGAGAGCTTTTACACAGCCGGGAATATGGAATGGCCCCACCTGCTGGATAATGCGCTCAAGGCGCATCATCTGTACAAGCGCGATGTGCATTACGTCGTCGAGCGGGGTGAGGTGATCATCGTGGATGAGAACACCGGCAGAAAAATGGAAGGCCGGCAGTGGAGCGATGGTCTGCATCAGGCGGTCGAGGCCAAAGAGGGTGTGAAAATCAAGGAAGAGTCTCAGACACTGGCCACCATCACACTCCAGAATTTCTTCCGCCTGTATCGGAAGCTGTCCGGCATGACGGGCACGGCCATGACGGAATCGGAGGA
>SYLK01000519.1 GCA_005809115.1 Planctomyces sp.
ACCGCAGCCGACTTTGTGGGGGCTGCGGAAGGCACAGGTGAGATCGTGGGAGTGACCGCTGTCGCTCCGGCCGTAACATCGTCCGTGGCTGGTCTGCGGGAGGAGACTCGCCCAGTCCTCAATCGTCCCCGCGTGCTGCGGCCGACTGGCCTCTATGCGGAACGCCTGACCCTGGACGCCGGTCTCCGCCCGACACTGGGTTCCGCACGACGGCCACCCCAGCTTTCAGCGGCGGCCATGTCATTCATGGAGCAGCGTGATCTGGCCGTCGAGGTGTCTCGGGAAGGCCATGCAGCCACCCTGCGCGGAGAGGTGCCTTCCGCACATGACCGGCAGCTGACTGAGCTGCTCGTGAAGCTTGAACCCGGGATTCGAAGCGTGGTAAATGAGCTGACCGTAAACCCCGCCCTGCCCCGTCCTGTGCGAACTCGGCCGACCCGGGACTCACGCTGACTCGCTGATCGTCGGCGGATGGCAGACGCTCGGCAGAAGCCTGGGTGCGGAGCTGTGCAGCGGCACCGTCTGCCGCAGTCGGACTGGCAGCGGGAAATGTGGGTGCGGCAGATTGCGGTGCCGCAGATTGCGGTGCCGCAGGTTGCGGGGCCAGCAGGTCGGCCGGATCATGCCCGACTGCGGTTGGTCCACGTCGCTGCATATTACGATCGCGAAAACCGGCTGGCACGCTGATGGCGGATGACCTGAGTCCGGGGTAGGCGGATGGGCGTGGCCTGCTTCCGGACTGGACCGGCTCCGAACTCTCAAAGCTCGCCTGCCGGATCCGGCTCATGGTTGATGATTCGACTTCCGGGGCAGCGTCCGCGGCGGGTTCGTCGGCTGCCTTGATCAGATCGCTGCGAGTGGCGGGGTCTGGCTCAGCCGGGCTGCTGGAAAGTTCGGCCGTTCCCGGGAGCACCACGTGTGCGGTACCGGAAGTCACTTCAGCTCCGGTCCTGTCGACGAAGCGGCAGATCAGCGTCACCTTCTGCTGTGCGCCGCCGGCGGCATCCCAGGGCACCCAGAAACTGTAGGAATGGCCGATACGGGACAGGCTGTAGTGCGATGCCAGATTCTCCGCGGGAAACACGTATTTCCGATCTGGCGCTCGTTCAGTGGACCGTTCCGAATCATCCCAGGCGTAGACGATCAGGGAACCGTCGACCAGTACCGGTTTGTGGCGGTCGGGGCCATAGAACATGACGCGACCGCCGAAACCGCGAGTGGGTGCGGTGCCGGACTGATGCCTGACGGTTTCCGACCAGACGGGAACAATCTGCCGCGGGATGTGAAACTTCGGCTGCTTCTTTCCGAACGGCAGCGCTGACGTGTTCAGCAGGGTGCACCCGCAAAGAGCACCGCAGATGATCGCCAGTGTCGCAATCCCTGGCAGGCCACGCCACACGCCGAAAATTCTGAGCACTGCGCCGAGCCGGTTCATTGCGGAGCCCTCGGAGTCTTCGTCAGCTTCGTTTGTCTTCGTGAGGCGGACGCACCATGACCAGGGGCGGATGCATCAGAGATTTGTGAGGCGCGGGAGGCGCGAGGCAGATGTTTCCGATCTGTTCGAACCGTGTCGACTCCTCCGTTCTTCCGCGTGGCAGAAATCGAAGTGACCGGATCCGTCAGTTCCGGCAGGCGGGGTGGAGTTCCGGAGGCATCGCCGCGGGCGGGGTCGTTGGCAGTGGGGGCATGGCTGGCGGGGTGGTGGGGAGTGTCCGCGTTATCTTCGTCAGGTTCGTCGAGCGCATCATCGGTGGTGCTGTCGAGAGCATCGTTTGGGGAATCGAGTAGCGGAGTCGCCATGGGTGCGGGAGTCAGCATCTCGATCCCGGGCGTCTGATCCGGGAAAATCGTGGGAATTCCGGCCTGGTCCAGTTGGCCGACCACGCAGGGATCGCCGTTGAGCCAGTTGAAGACATCCGATGAGGTCCAGGAAATGCGTGCCGTCTCGACCTGTTTCAGATGTTCGGCCTCAGACTGCCCTCGCACCACATGCGGAGTGAGGATGATCAGCAGTTCCTTGCGGCGATTGGTATTTCCGTCGTATCGGAACAGGTTCCCGACCACGGGTATGTCGCTCAGCCAGGGAACGCGGCGAGTGAGGGTGCTACTGCTGTTGGTGATCAGTCCGCCGATGACAATTGTCTGGCCGCTGGCCGCACTGACAGTCGTCTGGGCCGTGGTAATATTGACTCGGGGCGAGCGAATGACTTCGCCATCGGCTGAAATGGACACTGGGATTCCATCAATTTCGGGGCCGACTTCCGATTTTTCGGCGTCAATCTCCATCACCACCATACCGTCCGGGCTGATCCGCGGAGTCACTCCCAGAATCAGTCCGACATTCTCCAGTGCGACCGTATTGACCTGCCCGATCTGATTGATGCTGGTCCCGGTGATCCGGGGAACTCGCTGTCCGACCTGAATAAACGCCGGCTGATTGTCGAGTGTCATGATCTGGGGACGGCTGAGAATTTCGAGGGTCCGGGTCTGACTCAGTGCCCGCAGCAGGACACTGATATTTTCGCTGCTGGCGGACAGGACCAGCCCGCCAAAGTCGAGATCAGAGTTCGTGCGGTTGAGACTGAAATGCGACAGAGCCTGTCCGCCGACGTTGCCACGCGTTGCCAGAGACTGCGCGGTGTTCGCGTTTCCCAGAGGCTGATTGTTGAAGTTGAATCCTGGAGTCAGCAGGCTTCCCAGCAGACTGCGATCGAACAGGAGCGAATCCTGCAGTCCCAGCTCCACCCCGAACTCATGCAGGTTATCCAGCTCCACTTCGGCCAGAATCACCTGAATCATGACCTGCGGAGGCTGAGCATCGAGCCCTTCCACCAGATCAAGAATCTGATCAAAATATCGGGGCGTTGCGCTGATAATCAGCGCGTTGCTGACAGGTTCTGGCACCACGACGACCTCGGATTCGATCTGGGCGAACGGGTTCTGGCGCAGCGAGAATTCGAGATTGGTCTTGCCGGGATCGAGCCCGGCCTGCTGCAGCGCCAGTTGCAGGGCGCGCTGGTCGCGTTGCATGAGATCGAGCGTTTCGGGACGCTCGACCACCATGCGGGCGCTGACGG
>SYLK01000520.1 GCA_005809115.1 Planctomyces sp.
CAGCGGGACGGCCATCTTCCTGGGAATTGCCGGAGTCTATGCCATCGCGCACACCTGGCAGTGGTTTGATGCTGCCGCACTGTCAGCCACGGCGGTCGAGGTGGGGCTGACGACGCCTCTGATTTATCTGGCAGGCGCGGTGTACTGGTGCACGGTTAATTCATTGCTGGAGGAATACGTGTGGCGCTGGTTCGTGTTCACGCGATGGGAGACTCTGCTGTCGCGCACCTGGTCCGTCATTGCTGCCGGTGCCTGTTTTACGCTGCACCATGTCATTGCCCTGAGCGCCTATTTCAACGGACCGGTCACGCTGCTGACTTCGCTCGGCGTATTCATCGGCGGCGCAACCTGGTCGTGGCTGTACCTGCGATACCGCAATATTTACGCCTCGTGGGTCAGCCACGTGTTCGCCGACATCGTCATTTTCCTGATCGGATACCAGCTGATTTTCGGAAAGTGACCCGGAACGCAGACGTGAGCAGGGGTTTCAGTCGTGGGTATTGACCTGTCCCGGTTCAGGCAGCAGGCTCGTCAGAACGGCCCCAAGAACCGCATAGGCCCCGGCCACGCAGGCACAGACCACGGCCAGAGTTGCTGGGCCGGGCTTTCCGAACGAGCCGGACAGTGAAATCGTAATGAAGGCGGCCGCCGTCCCCAGAACTCTGCCACCGATATTGGCCGCGAAACTCTCACCCGTACCGCGCAGGTGCACAGGAAAGACAAGCGGAATGTAATTCCCCCAGAAGCTGAACTGGCCGACGACAAGGACACCGGCGAGGAACACACCCACTTTGATCAGCAGCAGTGAATCGGACTGCAATGCTCCGGAAATCCAGAAGAACAGACCGGGCACAAGAAACAGTGAGGGAATCTGGAAGATACGGAACAGGTTGCGGCGGCTGGCGATCTTCACCGCCAGGATGGCCAGCAGTGCGCGACCGAACAGTCCACCCAGTTCCTGCCACAGGGTCACGCCCGCAACGACGGCATCGCTTTCATTGCCCGCGATCTTTCGCTGGTCGGGAGTGTACACAGGCCGGCCGGATTCACGATCATTGCCGGCCGGTTCGCCGGCCTTGAGTTTCGCGGCCGCGATAACCTGCTGATGACCGGCCTCCTTCGGCGTGCCAAGCGCCTGAGCACCGAGGATCTGGGGCAGCTGCTGGATGGCACCGAACGCCAGCCCGTAGCTGGCCGCGAATACCAGGGTCGTGACGATTGTCGTCTTGCGCAGCGCGGGACTGAACAACTCGGCGATCGACGGCCGCTTCAGGGTACCGGACTCCTTCTTTTTCTGCCATTCCGGTGATTCGGGCAGAAACGGCCGGATCAGCAGCAGCGGCAGGGCCGGAATCACGCCGGAAATCAGCGTATACCGCCATGCCTCATGTCCCCCCGCAATCTCAGGAAGATCGCTGGCCAGCCGCCCCGCCAGAATGTTCATTCCCGCCACCATCAGCCCGCCGAGTGACGAGAAGGCCTGCGTCCAGCCCAGGACTTTTTCTCGCTGTTCATGATTCGGAAACAGTTCTGCCAGCCATGCCACAGCCGCCACGAACTCGACACAGACCCCCACGAATACGAAGCAGCGACAGGCGAGCAGCAGCGGCAGCGTTGTGACGAATCCCGCCGCAAAGGCACCGAACGCGTACAGCAGAATACTGCACGTCAGCACGCGCCGGCGCCCCAGGCGATCGGTCAGCCAGCCGCCCCATAAGCCGAACACACCGCCGACAAGAGCCGGGATGAAGAACAGAACACGCGCCCATTTCAGGTACTCCGCCCCGCCGGGTACCCACAGCGCCATCGCGTCAGGCCGCGACATCCCTCCCGTCACCAGTCCTTCCACGATCGGACCGCTCAGCGACGCAATGGCCGGCTTGATGATCAGTGGCAGCATCAGCAGTTCATAGATGTCAAACGCGAAGCCGATCGCAGCAATCACGCAGACCAGCCACTGAACGCCTGACAGTCGAGGCGCGGATGCCGTACTCATGAGCCAAAAACCTTGTCACAGGGGAAGAATGATGAATTCAATCACGAACATCGACTGGGAAGACTGGACCAGCGAGCCATCAGCGGCAGTCCGCAAAACAGCCGATCCGGAGACATCATCAGGCAGGGCTGCAATCGTAGCCGCCGAAGAAATTGGCTGCAATCGACCCGTCGCCCTGACATGGCTGCGACCGGCCCTGGGTTTCCGGTCCGATCGGGAATGCGGTATGCTTGCCGTCGGCGGATGGATGGTCCGAAAGACAAGCTGGCGGCATGCCGTCAGACCTGCTGGATCTCGCCCGGAGGGAGCGGTGAGCCGCTGAACGATCCGGAACAGGACGAATCATGAATCTCGCATCAGGGCCAGAGTCGACGAAGAGCTGCGTCGAGGACGTGGAGGTCTCGGGGCACATCATCGACAGTCTGCTGCTGCCCAAGATTCTCGATGCCATCATGGCGCACAAGGGCAGCTTCGAGATCCGTCGGATCACGGTCGGTCAGCGGCGAACGGATCCGAGTTATGCGCTGGTTCAGGTGCAGGCCGATACCGAAGAGCAGCTCGAACGCATTCTGAAGACGATCAGCGATCATGGCGCCGTTCCGGTCGTCGCCAGCGACTGTCGACTGGTGGCCGCGGACCTGCCTGGTGCCTTCCCGGACGGATTTCACAGCACGACGAATCAACGGACCGAGATCCGGCTGGGAGGACACTGGCTGCCGGTGGAACTGCAGGAAATGGACTGCGGGATCGTGGTGGATGCCGACCGTCAGACGGCTCAGTGCATTCCCATGCTGGATGTCCGCGCCGGTCAGCAGATCGTGGTGGGTCATCTCGGCGTGCGAGTGTTTCCGGAGCAGCGTGCCCAGTCACACAGCGGGTTTGAGTTCATGGACAGTCCGGTCTCAACGGAGAAACCCAAGCGGGTCGTGGCGCGGCAGGTGGCGGAATGGCTGATGGAGACGAAGCGGCAGTCGGGCAGAACGCTTGTGGTGGGTGGCCCGGCGATTATTCACACGGGCAGCGGCAGATACCTGTGCGAACTGATCCGGCGGGGGTACGTCCAGACGCTGTTTGCCGGCAACGCGCTCGCCACGCACGATCTGGAGCAGTCGATCTACGGGACGAGCCTGGGCGTGCACCTTGAACGCGGTGACATCATGCCCACGGGGCACGAGCACCACCTGCGAACGATCAACACGATTCGCCGCTGTGGTGGCATTCGGCAGGCGGTGGATCAGGGGCTGATCCGGTCGGGGATCATGTACGAGTGTGTGAAGCACGACGTGGACTATGTGCTGGCCGGCAGTATTCGGGACGATGGCCCGCTGCCGGAGGTGATTACGGATTCCGTTGTGGCTCAGGCGCGAATGCGGGAACGAATCCCTGACATCACGTTCTGTCTGATGTTGTCGACGCTGCTGCATTCGGTGGCCGTGGGGAATCTGCTGCCGGCCTGGGTTCGGGTGGTTTGTGTCGACATCAATCCGTCAGCGGTCATCAAGCTCGCGGATCGGGGCTCGTTCCAGACGGTCCCGGTGGTCACGGACATCGAACCCTTTCTGCGCGCTCTGCTGGAGGAAATCACACGTCTCGAAGGCGAGTCGGCTGCAGTGAGCGTGCCGCCATGACGCCACGGATTCCCACCATTCTGATGTGTCCACCCGACTACTTCGGGATCGAGTACGAGATCAATCCGTGGATGAATCGCGCCTTTCCGGCGGATCATGGTCTGGCCGTGCAGCAATGGCACGCGCTGCGCGGGCTGCTGTCCGAGCTGGGAGCGACCATTGAAACGGTGACTCCGTGTTCAGGACTGCCGGACCTCGTTTTTACCGCAAATGCGGCGCTGATCGACGGCCGCACGGCCATCCTGTCTCGCTTCCGGCATCCGCAGCGTCAGGGTGAGGAAGCTGTTTTTCGGGATCGGCTGACACAGCTGGGGTTTGAAGTCATCGAGCTTCCGGCGGACGAATATTTCGAAGGGGCCGGAGATGCGTTGTTCTGCGGCGAGACACTGTTTGCGGGCTACCGTATCCGCAGCAGCGTGCACAGCCTGCAGCGGGTTGCCGCCCGGATCGGGGCCCAGGTCATTCCACTGGAACTGACGGACGAGCGATTTTACCATCTGGATACCTGCTTCTGCCCTCTCAGTCAGACCTCTGCGATCTGGTTTCCGGCTGCGTTCGATCACTATGGACGGCAGGTCATCGAGGCGAACGTGGAGACACTCATCGCGCTGGACGAAGCGGAAGCCACCTGTTTCGCGGCAAACGCCGTCGTCCTGGGGCGATCGGTGGTCACGAACATCGGCTGCCCGCGACTCCATCAGCAGCTGCGACTGGCAGGATTCGAACCGGTGGCCACGCCGCTGAGCGAATTTGTCCGGGCCGGAGGCAGCGCCAAATGCCTGACGCTGCGTCTGGACGGTGAGGATGCCGCGGCGTGGGCACAACGGCACCCGTCGGATCTGTGAATACGCCTGCGGGCATGACCCATCCGCATCACAGCGAAGCGATCACAAGGTCAGTCAGCTGCACGGTCGACAGGGATCCCCCCAGATCGGCGGTGCGTTGAGCGGGATTCGCAAGTACCGTATCCACGGCGCTGCGGATCATTCCGGCGCCGCGCTGACATTCCGGGTGCTTCAGCCAGTCGAGCATCAGGGCGGCTGAGAGAATCGTGGCGACGGGATTCGCCAGACCCTTACCGGCGATATCGGGCGCCGTGCCGTGGGACGGCTGAAAGACGGCGTACTGATCACCGATGTCGGCCGAGGGTGCCATCCCCA
>SYLK01000521.1 GCA_005809115.1 Planctomyces sp.
CTGGAGAATCGTCGTGACGAGCAGCTGGACCAGCCAATTGCTCAGGTGATGACCAGAAATCCCATCACTCTGGGTCCGGACGCATTGCTGCCGACAGCGGTTGAACTGATGTCTGAGCGAAAGGTCAGCGAGGTTCCGGTGATTGACGACCACCGCCGACCTGTGGGGATCCTGGATATCACGGATGTCCTGCAGCGTGTCAGCCAGACGCAGCAGCAGCAGATTCTGGGTCGTCTGCGAATTGTTGACGCCCCGAGTGAGGCAGCGTGATTTCAGCACCCCCTCGATCGGATTTTGAACTGCGTCGGTGACAAACGCGTGACAAGAACTCTGATCTCATGAAGCCGCAACTTCCGTCAGCTCGAGGTCCCAGATCATTCCTGGTCGGACTGATGCTGCTGACAGTCTATGCGGGCTACTACAGTCTCACCGCGCTCCTGCTGGACGTTGCGAGAACAAAGCCGGCGATCACCGGCGCGCGTTCTGCCGCGCCCGCGTCGGAGTTCACGGACCTGATTCGGAAGTGGTTTTCGGCTCCGGCAGACCGATGGGTGGCTTCCGCCGGGAAGAAATTTCGTGATGGGCAGCGGTACCTGTTCTTCCAGGAATTTCACCAGGCGGACAACAGCCGGAATCTCAGCAGCGGCGACCCGGTGTATTCCATGATTGTGCAGCCGGTCGCGGTGCTGTGGATGCAGGACGGCGAGGACCACCCGGTGACGATCACGGCGGAGAAGGCGCAGCTGGATCGGACGGAACCACTCAGTCTGGAGAAGCCGGAATTCGGACGAATTCGGCGGGGGATTCTCTCGGGCGTCGTGACACTTCGCGGTCCTCAGGGACTGTGGATCCAGGGCACGAACTTCACCGTCGACGAAGAGTCGCTGAAGATCTTCAGCAGTCATCCGGTGGAATTCGCGTGGGACAGGCATCGCGGGCGAGCAGAGAACGGTGTGGAAATTCAACTGCTGACGGCGGCCGAAAACCGGGACGGCCTGATGTCGGTATCGGATGTGCAGTCCATTCGACTCAATGGACGCGTGCGGTGCGAGATGGTCATGGAGAGTGATGGCTCCGAGGAATCCACGGAGACGATCAGCATCAATGCCGCACGCGGATTCGAGTTTCTGGTGCAGGAGCGTCTGGCCACGTTCTTCGGATTCGAGGATCGCCGGGACGCCCGATCAGAGAATCAGATTGTCGTGCAACGCCCCATTCCATCAGGACAGGTTGATCAGCTGGTCTGCACACAGCTGACGCTGCAGCTGCGCCCACGGATTCGTCCACCCGGTGCTCAGCCGGGCCATTCGGGCGGGATGGAGCTGCAGTCAGTCCACGCCGAGGGAAGTCGTGTCCTGCTGTCATCGCAGGAACATGGCATCAAAGCCCTGCTGACAAGTCTCCGGTACACGGTGGATTCCCGCACGATCGAGCTGGCGCATCCGTCGGCCAGTGCCGCGGGTCGCACTGCGAATGTCGAGATCCGACAAGGCGGTACACGCGTGCTTGCCCCCAGGATCGTGGCCATCCTCGGGGACGATCACCGGATTCGCTCTGCAGAATGCAGCGGCCCGGGGATGATCATGCATCAGGGCGAATCTGATACCAGCGCGGTGGAGGCCGACTGGTCCGGAACGTGTATCGTTGACCAGTTTCCTCGCCGCCGGGTCGAGCTGCGGGGCAACGCCCGTGTTGTGCAGGCTGCCAGAAACCTGGCACTCACGGGGGAGTCAATTGCCATGACACTGCTCGAAGGCGACGACGGCGAAGCTGCCTCGGCAGGATCTCCCGACCAGCCGGGTGATGCCGCCGGTGGCCTCAACTTTTCGAGGCTGCGACCCGACGTTCTGACGGCAAAACGCAACGTCACACTTTCGGCCCCGCAGGTCAACGGGATCGCTCGCGAGCAGATGACGGTCAACTTCCGGCCTGCGACGGCTCACTCAAACGGTCCACCGGAATCGGGGAACTCGGCTGATGGTGGTCGCGGGGCAGATCCGGCCGCCGCCACGTTCGGTGAGGTTGATGCCGCTGCGTTCACACATTTCGAGGCCGACACAATGCAGGCCGACGTTGTGAATTCCACAGGCCCGCAGGCGGACTCATCACCGGCCCGGATTTCGCAGATCTGGATTTCCGGAAATGTCTCCGTGGAGTATACCGCAGTGGATCCCGACAATTCGTTCAGTGCGCGTGGCAACGTGCTGCACGCCGAGGACGGATTTTCTGCGGGTCGAGACATCAGTCTGTTCGGTGATCCGGCTACGATCATGAGTGCCACGCGCGTGATTGAAGGCCAGCGAATTGACCTGAACGATCTGCGACGCGATGCCAGCGTCCGAGGCAGCGGCAGAATTCGACTGGTCGTGGAGCGGGACATGTCCGGATCTGCCCTCGAAACGCCTGCACCCCTGGATATCTATTGGGGTGATCGGATGACGTTTTCCGGGACAACCGCTGAGTTTGTGGGCAATATTCGCGGGGTCATCACCGCAGCAGCACAGGGGAATCAGAAACAGCATCTGGAACTCCGCTGTCCAGTCATGAAGGTCTTTCTGGCGGAAAATGGTTCAAGGCCGAAACCTGAGAAGCAGCGTTCCGGTGGCACGCCGGCCGTCCTGCCGGTCGGGTCTTCTCGCCGGTCGACCACGGAGATCGAGCGAATCGAATGCGAAAGCCGTGTCGATATCCGCGTGGAGCGCCACACCGACGGAAGTGCCACGGAACGGCACCTGGCGATGGTTTCTGACCTCAAGGTCAATCTGCAGACGGGGGAAGTTGCCGCCACCGGCCCGGGCTGGATTGAATCGACTCAGCCGGACCAGGGAAACCAGCTGAAGGTCGCTTCCGCGGTGACGGTACAGGCGAATCGTACGGTGCGTGCCCGCGACAATCCGTTTGTGTTTGTCCGCGCGTCATTCATTGGAAATCTTTCCGGAAATTTCGAACAACGCGTGATGCGTCTGCACCAGCACGTCGCCGGAGTCTTCGGGCCGGTGCGTCGGCTGGGAGATCAGATTGAGGTGAATGCGGTCAGCGCCGCGGACCTGCCGGATCAGACCGGCATTCTGCGATGTGAACTGCTGACCGTCCACGCGATTCCCGGTGTCACCTCGGATCAGCAGTCATTCGCGCTGATCGCAGAAACGAACGCCGATCTGGAATCGCGGCAGTTCAAGGGCTCGGCCGACAGGATTACCTACGACCATTCCAAACAGCAATACGTCCTGCGTGCCGATCCGGGCGGTCTGGCGACGGTGTTTCATCATCCTGAGAACAGTGGAGAAAGCCGCAGCTTCGTCGGGCAGGGATTCAAGTATTACCCACGGCGAAATGAGCTGAAAGGAGATGATCTCGTGGGAGTACGCGGCACCGAGTGATCAGACAGGAACGGGACGGAACACGGAAGTCGATGCCGCGTAAGAAGTGTCCCTACCGTGCTGCTGCCGCGTCATCGCCCTCAGCTGCCGTACGATAATCTTCCCGGTCTGTCAGCTGGACGCTCACAAGCTGCTGCTGCCGAGCGCGAAAGACTTCGATCCGGACGGCGGAACCGATGTCGGCAAGGCTGACCAGATTGATCAGATGATTCTCGTCGGCGACATCAATGCCGTTGAACGTCAGAATCACATCGTCTGCCAGCAGCCCGGCCAGTGCCGCCGGCGTGGAGCGGTTGTTGTAAACGCGAGTGATGCGAGCGCCCCGGGCTCGCGGCAGCCCCAGACGGCGCGCTGCGTCGTCGTCAAAATTGCTGTCCAGTTCCACGCCCAGATAGGCCCGCCGGACACGGCCATACGATACCAGCTGCTCGAATACGCGACGGACAAGGTTACTGGGTATGCTGAAACCGATCCCCTCATTGCCACCACTGTTGGAAG
>SYLK01000522.1 GCA_005809115.1 Planctomyces sp.
AGTGACTTGTTCCGGTACCTGATCGTGGTGATGCCGCAGCCACCTTCCATTTCCGTGTCGCCGCTGAACCACTTGCCGCCATAGACCTTTGACAGAAAATAACCCAGCGGGCCGTCTCCGGTCATGCTGGTGGTGGCACCGAACAGAACCTGTCCCACGTCGACCGTCAGGTTGTGATGGGAATTCACGTATTCCGCCAGCGGCACGACCTTGCTGTTGAATGTATTCTCGTCTGCATCTCCGCCGCCATAGCTGTGAAACTGAATATGCGTCAGGTGACCGCGGCGACCTTCCAGAGCCTGCATCGTCGCCAGAGTGGTCTCCCAGTTCCCGGGCATTCCCAGATTATTGCAGTGAATGTGGACCGAATGGGGCAGCCGGAGTTCATCGGCCGCCTGTGCGACGCCCGTGATGATCTGGCGCGGAGTTACCTCGAAGTGATCGACCAGCTGGTCCAGCCCGCTGACATTGCCCGCCTGCTGACACTTCCAGACCTCCACGCCGCCGGGATTGACAAGCTTGGGAGCAAACCCCTTTGTTGCCTGCAGCAGCCAGCCCACAAACGCCTTGAGCTTCTGCGGTTCCTTCTCCTTCAGTGACTGCATGATGAAGTGGTTGTTGCCCATCAGGACGTAAAAGCCCTTGTCGATGCAGGGCGTGTCCTCGAATTCCTCGTGCGCGTGGCGCGCTCCCAGCGGCGGAATCGCGGCGTCGAAGGCGGTCGTATAGCCCAGCCCCGCATACTTGTATCCGGTAGCAAACGTGCTGGGCACACTGCCCATCGTGCCACTGTGGGTCAGCGCCGTCTTATGAATGACTTCGCCATTCCGCTTCTCCTCCGGACGCATCTTCCGGGCGACGTTCACCTTCGGCCCGGCGATATGGCAGTGCATGTCGACTCCGCCGGGCATCACGACCAGTCCCGTCGCATCAATCGTACGCGACGGGCGCAGCTCCGGATCGGCGGGTGCGGCCACAATTCGCCCAGCGGAGAACCAGATGTCACGAACCTCGCCATCAATCCCGTTCAGCGGGTCGTACACTGTGCCCTGGGCAATTCTGATCAGATCAGCAGTCATCAGCATCCAGTCGTGCAGGAATTCAGGCCTGCGGCCCTTCGGTCGAACACATCTTTATACGGTATGCGTCATCGGTATGCCGCTCTTCCCTCATCCGGGATTTTCGTGCAGCGCGTCGTCAGACGGGATTATGCGAGGATTCCCAGAATTCGCTTCACCCGGGTTTCGATCGCCGTCAGCACATCAAAGTCGCTGGGATGCGGTGAGTCGAACGCCGGCCGCAGCGGAATCGGGACATCGTCCATCCGATAGACGGTCCCGCCGGTGTTGATGCCGTACGTTGCCACGGAAAAGGCCACCTCCGCAGCGCGAGTCGTCGGTGTCTCTTTGGTGTCCAGCGCAATATAGGGAATACTCGCCAGGTGCCGCCGCGCGGGTTCGGAAAAATTCGCCATCGGATCGCAGGCAATCATCATGGCACTGTCCGCCTCACCCCGCGCCAGTGTGTCCGATGTCGTGTATTCCCCGGGATTAAACCGAGGATACCCGCGGGAATGATTCACGCCAAAGGGATAACCGGTTCGCCACGAAACCACATTGTCAGCGCCCGTGACGTTCCCATGCCCCCGATTCGGCTTGGCCACAAACCGCGTGTACGCATTCATGTCCCGTGTCAGGGCCAGCAGCGCTTCGCTGTTGGCGTGCTTGCCCCGAGTCATGGTCAATCCCATACCAAAGAAAATCACACCGAATCTGGCCGCTTTCATCCGCTCCATCAGATCCTGCCAGACAGAAAACTCGACACCCGTGTCGCGGCGAACCTGCTCAGGGTCCAGCTTCACCCCCTTCGCCAGTGCCCGCAGCGTCCACAAAGCCTCGAAATCACAACGCGGCCGGATCTGAATGAAAATGTCCGCCGCCTTCGCACTCTTCGTCCGCCGCACATCCACAATCACACACGTTCGATCCTTGCGACCGTTCGGAACAAACATCCCCTTCGGCATCAGACTGTATTTCGTGAAATGCCGCGGATGACTCTCGGCCGGATTCGAACCCCAGAACATGATCAGATCACCGCGATTGGCCACCTCTCCCAGCGAACACGTCACTTCCCCCACACCCTGAAACGCCATCCCCGACGGCCCGTGACACACACTTGTCGTGGTATCAATCGTACCGCTGATCCAGTCCGCGATGCTGACGGCCACTCGCTGCGCCTCACACGGCGAGTCACTCAGTCCGTAGATGATGGGATACTTTCCGGATGTCAGAATCTCCGCCGCCCGCTCACAGCCCGCTTCCACCGATGCCGGCTGCCCCCGGATAAGACAACTCGGACGATCGTCAATCTCATGATTCAGAAACCATGCCTTCCCCAGCACGCAGGCACGCTTCGCCTCAATGATGTGATTGTCCTGCACCGTCAGATCAATGTCGTCGCACACACACCCGCAGAATGTACACGTGGCGTCCTGAATCACTTTCAGATCGGCCGGCGGTGATGAGGCTGCCTGAGGCTCTGCAATCGACATGGGGTTCTCCAGATGGCTCAGGACCGGCCAAAAAATAAGTTGAACAAATTGTCTGGTCAGGGAAGCGCAGCGCCCCTGACCAGAACCACGCTGGCGTGTGACAGCGGCTGGACCTGAATGTTTCGTTTTGACCGTAAAATTGCTGCCTGAAATCATCGGCCAGCTGATGAACTGATCGAGCGAATCCGAATTCGAGGAGCAGGATTCATGCGGCCGAAGTTTTCATGAGTTTGTTCAACTGATTTTTTTACCAGGTCCTTAAAAGGACGTTCCGTCCCCTCATTCCGGTGTTCTTTTCGCCACCGCGGTACGCGATGGAACTCAACCTCTGCCAGCCCGCGTTCCGAGCGATGCCCCGACCCGCGACGAGTTTCGTATTCTCTGAAACATCCTCGGCGCAGGCAACAAGGACGGTCCCGCGTTCCAGATTTCGTACGGAATTTTCCCGCGTCGACCACGACGACCGCGGATTCTCGCCTGCTCCCTCACCCTCCGCCAGCAGCGTTCGGCCTGCCCAGCACCTCCAGCTCCACATCAATCCCCTTGCTCGTCGGCATCCCGGAACCATGAGTGTCGCCG
>SYLK01000523.1 GCA_005809115.1 Planctomyces sp.
AAGCTGGTTTCCGGCAGCAGCAGATCGCAGCCGCCGTCCAGCAGTCCGCGGACCTGTTCGGCATAAGAAGCCACCATCTGATCGAAACTGAACGGCCGACATCCGGGAGCGTCGGCATTCATGGACAACTGAATCTTGGTGGGACCGATGCTGCCGGCGACGTATCTGGGCTTCGCCGGATTCCGGGCGGTCTCGCGATCAGCCACGCTGCGGGCCAGTTCCGCGCCGACCCGATTGATTTCACGGGTCAGGTGTGACAGCTGAAATTCTTCCAGCGAAACCAGATTCGCGTTGAACGTGTCGGTCTCGATAATGTCTGCCCCGGCGTCCAGATACTGCTGGTGGATTCCGGTGATCATCTGAGGCTGAGTCAGGACGAACAGATCCGTGGCATTTCGGACATCAATCGGATGGTTCTTCAGACGCTCGCCGCGATAGAAGGCTTCATCGGGATTGGCCGACATGATCAGCGCGCCCATGGAGCCGTCAATGACCAGAATCCGTTCGTTCAGCAGCTCTCGAATGTCGGGTTTCATGAATTCTCAGGAGTCTCTGTCCGGGCGCGGCGCGGATTTCCGGAACAACGGGATGGCGAAAACTGAAAGGATCCCACACAGGATATCGCAGGCGAATCGTTCGGAAAAGAACCGGCAGTGAACTCTTTGACGGGAATCTTCCGGACGATGCCGCTGTTCGATCGGTGGCGATCGGTGGCGATCGGCTGGACGGGACTGCCGAACCGTGCGTCCCGCGAGAAACCCGTGCGGGTTGCAGCGAGTCTGCGGACCGTACTCGGACGTCCGACGTGCTCCGGGGGAAGTCAACGGATTCCGCATTGAACCGGATTCCGCATTGAATCGCCGTGACGTCGGGGATAGCATGACGGGATCCTGAGACGATATGAATGGTGATTCTTCGTGGTTGGCAGGTCCCGGGGCGAGTTTCATGCGTTGTGTGACGGGAGCAATTCTTCTGGCTGCCGCCGAACAGTGCTTTGCCCATGCGTGGCTGATCCCGTTTCCTCACCGGGAAGCCGCAGTGCAGGTGCTGTATCCCGGCAGCATGGTCCTTCTGGGGCTGGGCCTGACGTTTCTGGTCTGGGGCGTTCTCAGTGACGGGCGACAGCCGCGAACGGAACCCAGGACCGCCTCCGGATCCACACGTTCATGAACTCTGGTGCTCGGGCATCGTTGCGGGACCGGATTTTTCGTCGCCTGCTGGTCGCGATGGTCTGCGTCAGTGTGATGCCGGTGGTGCAGTCGGTGATCTGGCCGACGCGCGAACAAGCCCTGCGGCACGCGTCCGCCATGGCTCTCAGCGGTCGCCAGCCGGATGTTGCCCTGAGTGCCGCTATGGAGCTGCTGAAGTTGCAGCCGGAATCTGCGGATGCGCTGCTGCTGGCGGGATCGGCCGCCGCGGCCACACGGAATATCGATCTGTCGGACTTCCTGTTTTCCCGGATACTCGCCTCAGATTCCGCCGCGTTCAGAGCGGAACTGGGTATCGCCGGAAACCTATTGCGGCGTGGCCAGGCGGTCGCTGCGGAACAGCGTTATCGCGACATCCTGCAGCGTGATCCGGGAAACACCGAAGCCTGCCGCCGGCTCGGGTTCCTGCTGCAGACCGAGGGACGAGTGTGGGAGTCGGTGCCCTGTCTGTCGCACTTGATCAGCGCGGGCCAGTTCACGGGAGACGAACTGATCGGGATCGTCGCGCCCGAGCGATATTTCGCGTCCGACAGCCAGCTTGAAGCGACACTGCAGTCTGAGCCGGCCGGAGATCCGGTGATCCGGCTGGGAGACATCCGCCGCAGGCTGGTGGAATCACGGGAGGCAGGAATCCGGGCTGAACTTGAGACGATCGTGCGGGATTATCCGCATCTGGCCGAGGCGCAGGCGCGGCTGGGACGCCTGATTGTCGATGAGGCGGATGACGCGGAATTCCGGCGCTGGCACGCTCAGGTGACGGCGGAACACGAACATCATCCGGAGATCTGGTACGTCCGCGGCCTGTGGGCACGCCGCTCCGGAATGCTCGACGGAGCAGTCCGCTGTTTTCTGGAAACACTCGTGCGATTTCCGTCTCACCCGGGAGCGAATTATCAGATCAGCGGCTGTTTTCTGCAGCTGCGGCAGCCCGAGCGATCCCGAGACTTTTCCGATCTCGTACCACTGCTGGCACAGCTCGATCACGACGTCCACAATGTCCGCCTGAATCCTTCCCCGGAGAACGCTCGTCAGGTGATCAGCCTGCTGCAGAAGCTGGGACGCCACTGGGAGGCGGCCGCGTGGGCCGAGCTGGCCGGTCGATTTCCGGAACCCGCCAGCTGGTCGCAGTCGGTGAGTTTCGCAGAGCTGCGGAAGGCGGAATTCCCTGCCTCTCTGACAAACCGGGACGCCCAGCCGGCACTGCGAATTGATCGGAACGAATTTCCGCTGCCCGACTGGAATCGGCTGGCTGAGCCGACACCTGCGGCGTCAGCGCCGAGCACGGCGACTTCTGCGGCAGCTCCGTTCGACGAATGGCATTTCAGCGACGAGGCAGCCAAAGTCGGGATCGATTTCCTGTGGGACGACGGGACCATTCCGGCGACCCGCATGCGCCACGTGGTCGAAACGCTCGGCGGCGGAGTCGGCGTGCTGGACAGCGACGGCGACGGCTGGCCGGATCTGTACTTTCCCCAGGCAGACACCTGGCGTCAGCCGGGAGCCAGGTCGCTGTCCGATCGCATCTTCCGGAATTCCGGCCTGGAGCGATTCACGGATGTGACAGTCGTTTCCGGGCTGGGCGACACCGCCTTCAGCCACGGTGCAGCGGTCGGCGATTACGACTGCGACGGCTGGCCCGACCTCTGCGTCACCAACTTCGGTCCCAACACCTGCTGGCACAACAACGGTGACGGTACGTTTTCCGAGTCCACGGCGCACACCGGAATTGCTGGTCACGAATGGTCGGCCAGCAGCGCTTTCGCAGACCTGTCTGAGGACGGATTTCCCGATCTGTTCGTCGTCAACTATCTCGACCGCGACTACGTCATCAGCCATCCCTGCTTCGTCAGCGGAGTCGAAGTGGGATGCACCCCCGACCGGCTGCCACCGGCAACGAACCGCTTGTATCTCAACTCGGGCGACGGCCGTTTTACCGACATCAGCGACCAGTCCGGTGTTCTGGCAGAATCCGGCAACGGCCTTGGTCTCGTCGTGGCCGACTTTCAGAATGACCAGCGTCTCAGTATTTTCGTCGGCAATGACTCGACTCCGAATTTTCTGTTCCGAAATCAGGCTCCCGACGGAGATCACGCAATTCGCCTGGAACAGCAGGGAATCGCTGCAGGAGTCGCGTTCAATGCCGGAGGCAGCACCATCGCCTCCATGGGGATTGCCGCTGGTGACGCAAATGCTGATGGACGCCTCGATCTGTTCGTGACCACGTACCTGAACGATCCAGACACACTGTTTGTGCAACAGTCGGACGGGTCGTTTCTCGACGAGACACGGCGCTCACAACTGCACCGCTCGACTGCGTCCGTACTGGGTTTTGGCTCACAGTTTCTGGATACCGATAACGACGGAAGTGAGGATCTGGTCGCCACGAACGGCCACGTTGCTCCACCACCGCCGCACGAACCCGACGACCGTCGCGATCTGATGCCCACCCAGGTCTTCGCCAACAGCGGAAACGGAACCTTCGCGGAAGTGCCGCCCGATGTGCTCGGTCCATTCTTTCGAACCCGGGCGCTCGGACGTGGGCTTGCCGTCTGTGACTGGAATCGTGACGGACGGCAGGACTTCGCCGTCTCTTATATCCATCACCCGGCGGCACTCGTCACCAACCAGACGTCAACGCGGAACAACCGACTCGTCGTGCGTCTCGTCGGCACCGCCATGTCCCGCGACGCGTTCGGAACCGTTGCACATGTTCAGGCCGGTTCGTTGCGGCTGATGCGGCAACTCACAGCCGGAAGTGGATATTTGTCCAGTAATCAGCGACATTTGTGGTTTGGACTGGGTGCCGAGGACGTTGTGCAGGAACTGACCGTCAGGTGGCCGCGGGGGATTGAGCAGCATTTCCGCAACATTGCTGCGAATCAGGAGATACTGATCATTCAGGACCGTCAGGAGCCTCTGGTGCTGCACCGCTGGGCATCGCCGGAGTAATGTCCGAAAGAACAGCACCTTGCGACGGCAATCCTGTACGGGTATCCTGTGAGTATAGCAGGTGGCAGGTTGGTTTGACTGGGTCAGAAAAAGGCATACCGATGATGTTTTTTCCCGAGCCGCATTCCCGTGTCGCGGGTCTGAGCAGGGCAATCGTTCCTGCTGCAGTTCTCGTATCCCTGTTGTTCACTGGTTCTGGTTCCGGGCAGGAGGTCCTGGCACAAGCTGAGTCTGCAGCGTCTGCTGATCGGGCTGTGGTGGCAGAGCCTGTCGATTTCGTGGCTCAGGTTTTGCCGATATTCCAGGCCCGCTGTTTTTCCTGCCCCGGCCCGGAGAAGCAGAAGAGTGACTATCGGCTGGACGATCGTGAAACGGCGTTGTCCGGCGGAGCGGTCGTCGCGGGAAAAAGTGATCAGAGCCAGTTACTGGATTACGTTTCGGCAGCAGACCC
>SYLK01000005.1 GCA_005809115.1 Planctomyces sp.
CAGCGCGTGGCCGTGGCCACGGCACTGGTGGGCAGTCCCCGCCTGTTGTTTCTGGACGAACCCACGACCGGGCTGGACCCGCAGTCACGGCGGCAGCTGTGGCAGATCATTGCAGAGTTTCGCGAGGCCGGCGGGACGATCCTGCTGACGACCCATTATATGGACGAGGCGGAGCGGCTGTGCGACCGGGTAGCCATATTCGATCACGGAAGAATCCTGGCTCTGGACACGCCTCGGCAACTGATCGCAGCCCTGGGTGCGGAACACGTCGTGGCATTCAGTGTTGCGGAAGCGGAAGACCGGAGTCTGCCGCAGGATTTCGGCGCGGATCTGCCCGGGGTCATTTCCGCTCGTGCGGAAAGCAGCCAGCGGTGTCTGTCGGTCCGTGAACCGCACACAGCGATCCCGGCGCTGCTGACGTATATTGCTGAGCAGGGGCTGCAGCTCACGTCTCTGTCCACACGCCAGGCAACTCTGGAGGATGTCTTCGTGCATTACGCGGGGCATCGTCTCGAGGAAGCCACATCCGGAGCAGACTCGTGAGCGGCGCGATTCGCAGGCATCCGGTGACGCAGCTGTTTCTGGCGCGATTTCGCGAATTCGTTCGTCAGCCGGAAGCCGTTTTCTGGTCCTATGTTTTCCCGCTGGTCATGATGATTTCGCTGGGGCTGGCATTTCGCAGTGAACCGATGGAAGCGGTAAGCGTCGCGGTGGAATCCGGTCCCTTCACCGACGCACTCATCCCGCGACTGGCTGCCGATTCCCGCCTGCAGGTCGCGTCGGGCTCGCCGGAGGAATGCCGTCAGAAGCTCCGTGCCGGCCTGTGTGAACTGATCATCGTGGCCGGTGGCACCGCAGCGGAGCCGACGTTTCACTACCTGTATGATCCCACGCGGCCCGGCAGTGTGCATGCCAGAAATACCGCGGATGACGTGCTGCAGCGGCAGGCAGGACGGCGGGACGCAGTCGTGACGTCGGATCAGGCGGTCACCGAGTCGGGAAGTCGATATATCGATTTTCTCGTTCCGGGGCTGATCGGGATGGGATTGATGGGCGGAGGCGTCTGGGGCGTCGGATTTGCGATTGTGGACATGCGAATCCGTCGACTGCTCAAGCGATTCCTGGGAACCCCGATGCGTAAGTCGCATTTCATTCTGGCGATGATGATGAGCCGGATGGTGTTTATGATCCCGGAGATCGTGATCGTGCTGGTGGCATCACGAATCCTGTTCGGTGTCGTCAACCATGGAAGTTATCTGCCGGTGGCGCTGCTGATTCTGCTGGGGGCATTCGAGTTCGCCGGCATCGGCCTGCTGATTGCCTGTCGCGCGCGGACGCTGGAGGCCGTTTCGGGGCTGATGAATCTGGCCATGGTGCCAATGTGGATCGGATCCGGAATCTTCTTTTCCGCCAGTCGATTTCCGGGGGCGGTGCAGCCGCTGATCGACGTCCTGCCGCTGACTCCCCTGATCGCAGCGCTGCGTCACGTGATGCAGGAGGGTGCCGGACTGACTCAGATCGTCCCGGAACTGGGACTGATTCTGGGCTGGGGCCTGGTCACGTTTGTACTCGCGCTGCGATATTTCCGCTGGGAGTAGTTCAGCGCCAGCCGCGGGGGTCGGCCGAGTTGATCGGGGCGGAAAATATCGCGGCCGCCGGTGAAGAAGCGGGGACCGTCGCTCGATCGGACCCGTGGCGCTCCCGTGCGTGCACAATCTCCAGTGCTGCCAGTCGATAAGCTTCCGCCATAGTCGGGAAGTTGAACGTGGAGTTGACGAACACATCGACCGGCATCCCGCCGATGAGGGCCATCTGGCCGAGATGAACCAGTTCGGTCGCACCGTCGCCGGCGATCTGCGCGCCCAGCAGTTTCTCCCCGCGCTGGTCCGCGATCAGTTTCAGCATACCGGAAGAGCACGCCATGATGTGTGCTCGGGCGAGCTGACTGAAGTGAGCGCGACCGACCATGACACCACCGGTCTGTTCCGCGGCCTGCTTTTCCGACAGGCCGACCATGGCAATTTCGGGAATGGTATAGATGCCGCTGGGGATCAGTCGCTGGCTGGCCGATTCGGCGTGGGAGAGGGCGTGGCAGACCGCTCTGCGGCCCTGTTCCATTGATGCAGAAGCCAGTGCCGGGGGACCGATGGCATCTCCCACTGCGTAAATGTGTGGTATCTCCGTCTGGCAGAAGTCATTCACCGTGACCAGCCCCTGCTTCGACGGCTGCAGGCCGGCGTTCTCAACAGACAGTGCTTCCAGGCTGGCAACGCGCCCCAGGGCTACGAAGGCCTTGTCTGATGGAATCACTTCACCGCCTGCCAATGTGACTCGCACCGAACTGACACCGTCCCAGTCGACACGCGCAATGTCACAGTTTCCGCGGAACTGACCACCCGACTCCGTGAACCTCGAAAGGAAGATGTCGACGAGTTCCGGATCAAGAAATCCCAGCGGCGCGGGCCAGCGATCAACGACGGTCACCCGCACGCCGAGGCAGGCAAAGATCGATGCGTATTCACAGGCGATGACACCGCTGCCGATGACAGTCAGGCTGCCCGGCAGGTAGGTCATGGAGAGCAGTGAGTCGCTGTCGAGGATGTTTTCGTGGTCCA
>SYLK01000524.1 GCA_005809115.1 Planctomyces sp.
ACCACGACGCCAGAGAAGACAGTATCACCGCAGGAGTCTGCGGCATCGCCGAGCGGATTCGGTGACTGGGAAGTCATCCATTGCTATTCGCGTGCCCAGGCTCTGGCGGACGGAGTGCTGATCGATGTGAGTCAGCTGGCACGGGAAGCCGGCTTTCGTTATCCCCTGGCGATGACGGCCGCAGCGTGGTGTGACAGCGTTGCTGTTTCGCACACGGACCATGTCCACGACGAGACCGGCCGACTGTGGGACGTGCTGCACGTCCTGCGATTCGCGATCAAATCCAACCTTGACGGCACAGATGTGCATTTCTGCGTCGACGTGGCGGATGAGCATGAGCAGATCACGCGAGTCCGGCTCAAATGTGTGTGCGGCCCGGGTGACGAACTTGAGCCCGTCCTGACGGTCATGTTGCCGGAAGAAGATTGATCGAGATCGGACGCTGAGTGCTCACGGCGATACCGTGAAGCATTCGGCGTCCGCTTTTTCCGGGGCGTGCGGCAGGGAATCCTGATAAAACCCCTGCGGAAGTGACTCGACCGCCGGGCCCCGCGCATTCCCTGGTGCTTCGCACCCGGGAGATGCTCCCGCAAAATTCCGCACCGCAGCTGCGGCACGGAGATTTCGCTCCCCGCCCCGAATAAGGAGCGGCTCCGCCGCACAGCCATTTCTCACAGGCGGCCTGAGCGGCCGCCGGGCCGGAACAACGCCGACGGGAAGAATATTCCAGCGGGTGGCCACAAAAGACGCAAAAGACACAAAAAATGAGGGCAGTCGGCCGTTTGTGATTTGCGATTCCTTTGCGATGTCTGCGTTTTTTGCGGCCAATCATGCAATCTGACATCCTTTTGTTGTCCGTGTCGTCGCTGCCTCTCGGCTGGTCCCGGCCCCCCGGGGACAGCCGCGGTGCGGTGCGAGTTCATCAGAATTGCCAGTGGCAATTTCCGAACCGTGGAAAATTCCGCATTGACGGCTGCGGTGAAACCGTGCCATGACGGATTCCGTGATTTCGCGAAGTTGCCGAAAATTGCCAGTGGCAATTTACCCTTGCGAACCCGGACACGACGGAGAACGATGCGCACGATTGCATTCCTGAATCAGAAAGGCGGCTGCGGCAAAAGTTCGAGCTGCTTTCATCTGTCTGGAGCCTTTGCTCAGAATGGCTGGCGGGTGCTGCTGGTCGATGCGGATCCCCAGGGATCGCTCAGTCAGGGATTTTTGGGATCGGAATTAGTCGAGAACCTTCCGTCCACCGCCACGGTTGCCGCGGCGTTCGAGGGGGACGAGTTGCTCGTCGCTTCGGAATCGCTGGTCCGGCCCACGTCGTTCAGCAACATCTCGATCATCCCTGCCAATTACACGCTGGCCCAATTCAATCAGCCGTCGCCCGAGCGACTGGGACTGCAGCAGTTTGCCCTGTCGTCGCTGCTGGATGGGATCCAGGGATTCGATGTCGTGCTCGTCGACTGTCCTCCGAATCTCTATCTCTGCAGCTGGGCCGCGCTGCTGGCCGCTGAATTCGTCGTCATTCCGGTTCCGCCGGAAGATTTCGGCACGCAGGGACTGCGGGTGGTGCATGAAGCCATTGGCCATGCGCGGCTGATGAATCCGTCGCTGAACGTGCTCGGCCATCTGGTGACTCGGTCGGATTCTCGGTTACTCGTGCATCAGGTGTATGAGCAGACTCTGCGGCAGTTGTTCGGAAACACGGTGTTTGAGACCGTCATTCCGGAAGCCGTGGCGTTCAAGGTGGCACTCGCTTGTCGTCAGCCCGTGGGCTATTACACAACCCGGTCATCGGCCGCTCGATTGACGCTGCAGCTGAGTCGTGAGATGCAGCACCGGATGGACGCATTCACCGGAGAAGCCGGCAGGGTGACGTATGGCCACCGCGCGTAACCTGCTGGATCGCAACACGGCCCATGTGGCGGAGTCACTGGGCGTGCGAACTCAGACCGGTCCGCGACCGCCTATCAGTCCGGTTCCACAACTAAAGGATCTCGGACGGCGACCGCACCGGGGATTTGGTCGCATGGCCATCGAGCAGGTGATGCCCGATCCCGATCAGCCCCGCACGGAGTTTTCGGCCGAGGCGGAGTCCGGACTGGCCGAAAGTCTGCAAACGAAAGGCCAGCTGCATCCGATTCATGTCCGCTGGTCGGACGACGCCCAGCGCTGGGTGATTATCTCGGGAGAACGTCGCTGGCGGGCCGCGAAACGCGCCGGACTGACGTCGGTTGACTGCTTCTTTCACGAACAGCCGCTGACGCGGTCGCAGGTGCTGGAACTGCAACTCATTGAAAACCTGCTGCGGGAAGATCTGAGTCCGATGGAGGTGGCTCGCGGGATTCAGTCGCTGATGGAGCTGAACGGGTGGACCGGGAAGCAGGTGGCGCAGTCCCTGCGGATCCCGGAATCCAGCGTCAGCCGGTCACTGGCTCTCCTGAAACTGCCGTCTGAGATTCAGGACCGGATTGAGACAGGAGAAGTCTCCGCCCGGTCGGGTTATGAGCTGTCGCGAGTCGCGGACGATCGGCTGCAGAGCCGGTTGGCCGATCCGGCGGCCAGCGGAACACTGACCCACCGGGACATTGGTGAGGCCGTGCGAAAGAAGTCCGAGCGTCGTCGACCACCGGAGGCCGGAATTCGCCGGACATTTCTTGCCGAGCACGGCTGGACGGTGACGGTCAGCAGTCGTCAGGCGGGAACGTACCATCATCTGGAACAGGCACTGCTCGAGGTGCTGGAAGAAGTTCGGCTGCGGATTGCCAGCAACATTCGGTTGTGACGGCAGCCGGACGCGTGATCCAGGGTTG
>SYLK01000525.1 GCA_005809115.1 Planctomyces sp.
CGATGTCTGCCAGACGGTAGGTATCGAAATGGGCCACCGGAATGCGACCGTCCGGATAGATCTGCAGCAGCACGAAAGTCGGGCTGCTGACCCGAGCCGGATCTGCGCCAAGTCCGAGACACAGTGAGCGCACGAAGCGCGTCTTCCCGGAGCCCAGTTGACCGTTCAGTGCGATCGTGATCCCGGCGCACAGCACTTCGGACAGCACATGTCCCAGACGATCCGTGGCGGCTTCGGAGTCGCTGTGGAAGCGGAATTCCTCAGCAGGTGGAGCGGGCTGAGGTGGTGATTTGCTCATGACAGGATCCGATCACGCCTCGATCGACTCGGCCCGGACGCAGATGTGATTGCGCTGGGCTTCGTCGGCGGCCGGAAAATCACTCCGGAGATGCACTCCACGACTTTCCTGTCGTTCGAGCGCCGCGGCTGCCATCACCTGTCCCACCAGCATCATGTTCTGCAGTTCCCAGCCCGCTGGTTCCGTGAGGTCACGACGGCAGACATAGCCGGCCCAGAAGTCGAGCTGCTGCCGGGCTGCGGTCAGATCGTGCGCGTTGCGACTGATCCCGACGCTGCGCCACATCAGACTGCGGAGCGAGTTGCGGATGTCGGTCAGATCCAGTGCCTCGTCGGTCTGCGGATGCCCCTGGTGTGAAACGGACGGAATCCGTGGCGCGGTAAAATCATCCGCCTGCTGAATTGCCGCGTCGGACGCATTTCGCCCGCAGCGCAGGCCGAACACCACCCCTTCCAGCAGACTGTTGCTCGCCAGACGATTGGCACCATGCAGCCCGGTCGACGTGACTTCTCCGGCAGCCCACAGCCCAGACAGACTGGTCCGACCCTCCTGATCTGTGGTAATGCCGCCAATCATGTAGTGGGCGCCGGGTCGCACCGGAACGCGATCTCTGGCCAGATCCAGGCCGAAATCGGCACACACTTTGCGAATATGGGGAAAGCGGTGACGCACATGATCAGCCGCCACATGTGACAGGTCCAGATAGACACAGGGATGTGAGGTCCGTGCCATCTGCTGCGTGATTGCCTGGCTCACGACGTCTCGCGGAGCCAGCTCTCCGGCCTCACTGTAGTCGGCCATGAATCGATGCCCGTTGCAGTCCACCAGGTGAGCACCTTCGCCCCGGACAGCTTCGCTGATCAGGTGCCGGGAACTGCCGGCGATGTACAGCACGGTCGGATGGAACTGCATGAATTCCATGTCGCGCAGTTCGCAGCCGGCGCGGAGGGCCAGCGCATGGCCATCCGCCGTCGCAATCTGCGGATTCGTCGTCTCGCGGTAAATGGCGCCCGCACCCCCGGTACACAGAATCGTCTGCTTGGCCCAGACAAAAGTGCGGCCATGACTGGGATTCCAGACCAGTGCGCCGCGACAGACCTCATCCACTGTCAGCAGATCGATGGTGAAGGTCTTTGGCCAGAGATCAATGTGCGCGGCCTCACTCGCTTTTCGATTCATGGCACGCATCACCTCCATGCCCGTGGCGTCGCCCAGGGCGTGAGCCACTCGGGGATGGCTGTGACCGCCTTCCAGCGTCAGAGCCAGTTCACCGCCGACGGTGTCAAACTCCGCACCGTAGGAAATCAGCTCACGAATTCGCTCCGGAGCCTCGCGAATGACCAGCTCGACGATGTCCTTATGACACAACCCCTTTCCGGCACTCAGTGTGTCACTGACGTGGCTGCTGAAGTCGTCCAGAGGATCAAGGACCCCCGCAATGCCACCCTGCGCGTACGCACTGTTCGAGTGCTGCAGCGAATCCTTGGTCACAACGACCGTCCGCAGCGACGGGTCCACCGCCAGCGCCGCCCGAATCCCGGCAATACCGCCACCAATCACCAGCACGTCCGTGAACAGGTGCGGCACCCGTTTGGGATCAAACGGAACCAGATACCGCCTCAGCACCGGAATCTGCAGTAACCGCGCCGTCATTGTCAGACCTGACCTTGATGAAAAAACCGGGAAGCCCGGAAGCTGAAAAGCCCGGCCATGATCACGGATTCGGCCAGTGGATGTTCATTGGAGTAGTGTACCGCGAAGTCCGGGGTGAAATCGAATCAGACTGTCGATTGCTGTCCATGAAACAGATCCGGGGACTGGTGTGCGTTCTGGTCGGCGGCGTGAGCGATCAGAGCTTTCGCCTCGTCGCTGACGGGTGGAGCGGGGGATGTGGTGCTCGCGAGCAAACTCCCGCAGCGAGACCTCCGGTACGGCTCGTTCGAATCCAGACACGAATCCGGCGATATCACGCCGAATGCAGTGCGGGTCCTGCTCTTCCCGGAATCCGTGCGTACCATTGCCGATATCCGTGGGGCGGCTCCTGATCTGATCTTCCCCGATTTTCCACCCCGATCAGATTGCGCCGAGCCATACAAATGGCCAATTCGGTGATCATGGCCCGCTTCAGGAATTTCTGGCACCTCGATATCCTCAGATTCAGGATCGCCGCCGAACCGGGCGGCGTCGCCCTGAAGAGACTGGGTCGCGCAGCGACAAGACGCGGCTCCTGTCACGTCGGTGAACGAACCGACGCATCTCTCCCAGTTGCACCCTGCCAGAGCGGCTGGCGCCGCCTTCTGCACACACTTGCTGTGCGGATATGCCACCCGCGCGTATGCTTTAGCGGGCCAACGGCTCCTGGTAAACGAGGCGGCAGCGAGTTCCCGTTGAGGAGACGTGAAATTCCCCCGCTCGATGTCTGCCTCGAGCGAGATCAACACCCTTCCAGTGATGATTCCGTGTCACGAATGACGCATGACATGCCGACGGAATTCTTGTCGGCCGCATCACTTGCGCACAATCCTGAAATTCTGAAGTTCTCACGATTGACTATTCCAGGACACGACGAC
>SYLK01000526.1 GCA_005809115.1 Planctomyces sp.
GATTGTTTCCCAGCGAGGCATGCTGGATGAGAACGCGAGATCCAGTCCTGTCTGGCTGTTGTCGCAGAGACTGATGACTATCGCGGAATTCCGGAAGTTCGAACCGGAAATCACCTGCGGTGGCGATGTGTATGCTGCGGAAATCATCGTTTTTCGTGCTGTGGGCGGGCCCGTCCTGCGTCGCCGGCTGGTGCTGGACGGTTCCGTCCGCCCGGCAGTACGCACGGACTGGACCGATCTGTCCGCCGCGGTCTCTCCGTATCCACTGCCGCTGCTGCTGCCGTCAGCATCTGATTTCCTTTCTGACCCCAGTTCTGAGGAACTGCGATGACACGAATTCTGGCCATCAACTGGAATCGGGAGGTCCTGAGATTCGTCCATGCCGATGCTGACCGGCAGGGCAGGGTCCGTCTGCTCCAGTCGGGCCGGTGGCCGATCGGGAGAGACGAGGAGGCCGCTGCGACAGAAGGCGTCGAGTCGCCGAGCGTCGCGCAGTGCTCTCAGCCCGCTGCCCGAGTTGCCGCAATCCGGGCGCTGGTCAGCTCCCTGAAGGCCGAAAAATCGCGGCTGCTGGTCATGATCAGCCGCGGATCGGTCGACGCTGCAGCGTTCACACTGCCCCCGGCCGACGAAACGGAACTGCCGGCACTGGTCATGAATATGGCGCTGCGCGAAATTCCGGGCGTGACGGAGAGTACTCCGCTGGACTTTTTCGCGGGGCGTCCGGAGGCCAGCGGAACCCGAGTCGCCTGTGCCATGGCGATGCCCGGTGACGGGCAGATTCTGGTTCAGGAACTGCTTCGCCAGTCCGGCTGTCGTTCGCAGCGGATCCTGGTCAGCGCACATCCGCTGCAGGTATTCTGTGGTACCAAATCCGACAGCGAACCCGGCTGCGTGTCGCTGGTGGTGGCACGGGGCGAGGAAGCGGCAGACCTGCTGCTGACATGCGACGGCCAGCCGATTCTGTCACGGACAATCCGCCTCGAACCCGGCGGCAACTCCGAGGACGTCTGTCGTTTCCTGACCGGCGAGGTCCAGCGCACTCTGATTTCCGCGGGCGGTCAGTCCGTGCGACCGACCAGCGTCAGCCGCATCCTGCTGGCCGGAAACGAACAGCAGACGGCGGCCCTGGCAGCGGCGTTGTCTGTTCAGTCTGAGATTGAACCGGTGATTGTGCGTCCGGATTCATTCGTCGATGTCACTGGCCTGTCTGCGGACGATCGGGAACTGGTCACGTCAGGGGACTACGCAGGTCTGGTGGCGGCGATTCTGGAAGACGCCTCGGGAGCCCGTCCGGTGATTGACTTCGCAAATCCCCGACGTCCGCAGGTCGCGCAGGGACGTTCGAAACACTGGCTGGCTGCTGCGGGAGCGGCAGTGTCCCTTGTCTGCGGCGGATGGTACTGCATGGATGCACAGTTTCGGCAGATCGACGATCAGAATGCCACACTGGCCGCAAGACTCAGTGAACTCAATCAGCTGGTAAAGGAGACACAGGACAAACGGCGTCTGGCGACACTGCTGACTGCCTGGGAGAAGAACCGCATCTGCTGGCCCGACGAGCTGCGGGACCTGACGCGCAGAATGCCGGCGCGGCCGGATCTGGTCGTGCAGCAGTTGACCGCCGCACCTGCCGGAAATGGTCGCGTCGTCGTGACATTCCGCGGGCAGGGCAGTCAGCCCGAAGTCATCCAGCAGATGGAAAACAGCCTGCGTGACCGGTACCACGACCTGCGAATTCCCGGGATCCGGGAGCAGCAGCAGGGCGACCGCACGACCTGGGCATTTCAGACGACGATGACCATCCGCAGTCGGACCACAGCACAGTACGCTGCCAGGCAGCCGGCCGGGCCGGCACGGCCCGTCGCGGCCGCAGCCACCGCTCCGGAAACAGTGCGGCCGGCACGTCCGGGACCATCTCAGGAACTGAAGGTGGTGCCGATTTCACGATCCGAAACCCGAATGCAGCCGGTACAGGCAGAGAGACACCCATGAAGATGAACCGTCAGCATGTCCTGCTGGGTGTCCTGGCTCTGATGGGCGCTGTTCAGCTGGGAGACTGGCTGCTGTCGTCGCTGGTCAGTGGTCCGCTGCAGGAGCGACGCGCGCGAACCGGCCAGTTGCAGAAGGATATCAGCCGGCGAGAAAAACTGCTGGCGGAAGCTCGCGATGCGGGGAAACAAATCCAGGCCTGGGAACGGCGGTCACTGCCCGGCGATGTGGATGTGGCCCGCTCGGCGTACCGCGCCTGGCTCATGGATCAGATCCGAACTGCCAGCCTGAGAAATGCCACGGTGGATTCCGGCGCGGCAGTCAGTCGCAGCGGACTGTACCGCAGTCTTCCGTTCAGTCTCCGCATGCGCGGAACCATGAGCCAGTTCACGGACTTCGTCTACGAGTTCTCGAAAGCTCCGCATCTCCACCAGCTGACCAGTCTGTCGCTCACCCCGATCGGCGCCACCGGACAGTTCGATATCTCAGTCGGAGTCGACACGGTGCTGCTGTCCGGGGCCAGGCGGACTCAGCTCGGTTCCGGGGACTCCGGAATCCTGGCATCAGCCAGTCGGCGGGATTATGAAGTGATTGCCCGGGAGAACATCTTCGGTGTGGGCGCTGACCAGGTCGACCCTCTGCGGAAAACTCTGATTACGGCGATCACATTCAGCAGTGGCGTCCCGCAGGTATGGATCACGGAACAACTGACAGACAAAGTACTGAAAGTCGGGCCGGGGGACGAATTCGATACGCTGGCCCTGAGCGGACGCATTCTGGAAGTGCGCGAAATGGAAGTCCTGATCGAATCGTCCGGCGACCGTCTGCTGGTCCGGATCGGACAGCCCTTTTCTGAAGCGCGTCCGCTGTGAGAACGGATTCACCACCTGGCCGATGCATTGATTTCCTGGCCGGTCCTGACCAGAGATCCAGTCATTTCCGTCGCATCCAGGGGCGAGGGGACTGAATGCGGACTGGTCCGGAGGCCGTCGGCAATCAGTTGAGCAGGCGGATCTCCCTGAGCAGAGAAGTCCGCAGATCAGCAATCCGTGCGGGATCTTCCAGCTTGCGCTGAAATTTGTCCACCACATAAAACACATCCACGACCTGATCGATGTGGGTAGCGATGCGGGCCAGACAAACGTGCAGGCCATGATCATGCAGTACATGGGCCAGCATGTACAACAGACCCTGGCGGTCACTGGCGAACACGTCCACAACCGTGAATCGCTCGGAACAGTCGTTGTCGAACGACACATGCGGCTCCGTAAACGTCATGGCCTGACTCTTGCGCAGACAGCGGATCAGACTGCTGCGGCGAAAGACACTTTCCACGGTTCGTTTCGCGGTCAGCACGTCCCGGATGGCGGTGGCGACGTCTTCGATGCGGGATTCCGGCACTTCTCCGGAAAAATCATTGTCTGTGACGCGAAACGAAGCAATTACCGTCGAATCGGCAGTGGTGCAGATCTGTGCTGCCAGAATATTCATCCGCAGACCTGACAGCATCCCGGCGATCTTATGAAACGCGCCTTCGCTGTATCTGAGCGGCGCAAATACGCGATAAGTCACGGTGGCTGTCTCGGGTTCGTATTCACCTTCCGATTTTACCGCTGAGTCTGACAGACTCTGGATCACGCTCAGATCGCGCGCAATCTGCTCCGGATGCTCGGTCATCAGGTAGAACGGCGGGAGTGCATCCAGCTGCTGTTCAATCCAGTTCGGCAGTGAGGGCTCACCGTCGGGCCGCGAAACGGGTGAGATGGCACGGCAGACGGTCTCGCGGACAACTTTCAGACGATCCTGCTCCAGATGGTTGTACGGCCGACCGCTCAGAATCTGCATCGTACGGTTGTAGAGGTCTGCCAGCAGTTCCCCCTTCCAGTCTGACCAGACGTCCGGCCCCACGGCCCGGATGTCCGCCACGGTCAGCACATACAGCATGCGGAGCAGTTCCGGTGCTCCCACGAGCCGTGCGAATTCGACCAGAACTGCCGAATCGGAGATATCCCGACGAAAGGCCAGATTCGACATGTCCAGATGGTGACGCACCAGAAACCGCAGCATGGTCTTTTTGTTTTCCGCCATCTGCAGCCGCACTGCCACCTGATCACAGATTTCAGCCCCGATGACGCTGTGATCGCCCACTCGTCCTTTACCGATGTCATGCATCAGCAGCGACAGATGCAGCGTCGCCTTGTGGCGGACGCTGCGCCAGGCCGATCCCGCCGGCGATTCCTCGGCAGCCAGCGAGGTCAGTTCGTCCATGGCCTTGAGCGTGTGCTCGTCCACGGTAAAGCTGTGATACTGGTTGAACTCGATGCGACAGCGAATTTCTTCGAACTGCGGAATCAGCCAAACCAGAAATCCGGTTTCGTACATCGCCCGCAGCGCACCCGGCAGTCCGGCCGAACATCGCAGCATGTCGCGAAACCTTTCGGACACCTGCCGTTCAGGTTCCCCGGACTGCGCCCAGGTCAGTGCTCCGAGGTGCCTGCGCAGATCCGGCGACAGCACCAGATTCTGCTCGGCCGCAGTGCCGAACACGTTCATCACTGCCAGCGGATCGCCGTCCAGCAGCGCCAGCTGTTCCTTCGGAACCAGCAGAACGCCATCCACGATCTGATACCCGGGCGACAGCTTCCGGGCACGCAGCGCCTGCTTCAGCCGACCCAGCATCGACAGCTGCCGGGACGGTTCGGCCACCCGCGTGGCCACTTCAGACACACGCGACGTATGGCGGAAGTATTCCTTCATGAACACCTCGACGGCCCGCATGCCGGCGTCGGCCACCACCTGTCGCCGGTCTGCGATCATGAGCTGCAGCTCGCGTGTCAGGACGTCCTGTTTCAGCTCACGCGCACAATGCAGGTCCAGCCGCAGCCCGGTCAGATATTCGTCCGCCAGTTCCAGCGAACGCAGTTCATCCTCGCTGATCTCATGGTGCTCCAGCAGCTCCGACAGACTGCCGAACCCATACCGGGAAAAGGCAACCCACTGCAGCACATGCAGGTCGCGCAGTCCGCCGGGTGATCGTTTGATGTCCGGTTCGAGCTGATTGACCGAATTGCCGCGAGACAGCCATTCTTCACGACGGGAATCCACAAATCGCCGAATCAGCCGTTCCGGACGGTCGCGAAAAACCAGTCGCCGCACCTGAGCCGCCGTCGATTCCAGCAGCGGTCGATGTCCAGCCACGAACCGCATGTCGGCCAGCGACGTGGCAAACTGAGTATCCGCGGACGCGAACCGGATGATATCCGCCGGCGTCCGCACGCTGTGCCCAACCTGCAGCTTCACATCCCAGAAGTCCCGGATGATGTCACTCAGCAGCCGTTGTGTCGACGCTCCGGACCGACTGTCAGTCACGATCAGCAGATCGACGTCCGAGTAGGGTGCCGGACGTCGTCGGCCGTTTCCCCCGACCGCCGCCAGACAAAACAGCTCGGCAGACTTCGCATCGCCCTGAGCCAGGCGATCCGCCACGATCCGCTGCAGCAGTTCATCGGTTCTGTCTGAAAACCACTGGCTGAGCGGAATTCCGGCTTCGCCGTCGGACCGACGGCGGCGCACTTCACGACGAATCGACGTCAGAAACTCGCGGCGACTCGTGATCGTCCCGTCCACAACAGTGCTGAGTTCGCCGGTCACGGCAATCGCCTCCCGCACCACCCGGAACAGGCAGGCGCCGCACCGTGCCGTGACCCTCGACGGGAAACCGCCATGCAATCCGTGCGAACAGGACGAGATCCTCTGAATGCAGATGACGCCAATGGACGATCTCACGGATTCCCGATTTGTGCCGATCTTCTGGCTGCGCCACCGGAGCCGAAAACACCAGCATCCCCTGCCCGCAGGATACCCGAAATGACCTGCCGGTCACAGCGATTCCGCCGGATCAGATCGCTTCTTCGCCCATTTCGCCGGTCCGAATTCTTACGACCTGATCCAGACTCGAAACAAAGATCTTGCCGTCGCCGACGGAACCGGTTCGCGCGGCTTCACAGATCGTGCTGATCGCCTGCTCTGCCTGGCTGTCGTTGACCACGACCTCCAGCTTCACCTTCGGCATGAAATCGACAGTGTATTCTGCTCCGCGGTAGGTTTCCTTATGTCCGCGCTGGCGCCCGAATCCACGAACTTCGGACACCGTCATTCCCTGAATTCCAATGCCGGTCAGCGCCGTCTTGACGTCTTCCAGCTTGTAATGACGAATGATGGCTTCCAGTTTTTTCATGAACGGAACTTTCAACCCGAATTTCAAACGGTCTCGCCGATCACGCAAACCGGATCCCGGCGACAGCAGATGCAGGTTTTAATGCACTCAGCAGGCTCTGAAAAGTCACTGATCGCGGCTCCGTCTCCACTCGAATCGCGGCCATGATCAGAACGTTTCCTGCCGCAGCACGTTCTCCGGGTAGGCCTCGATACCCATCTCCGACTGGTCCAGCCCGAGCCTTTCATACTCTTCGGACACGCGCAGCCCGACAATCCCGCGAATCAACAGCCAGCCACAGGCAGACACCACACACGTAAAGCCCCCCCACGGCCGCGATCCCGATCAACTGGCTCATGAGCAGACCGATACCGCCGCCACAGAACAACCCGTCGACCGGAATTCCGCCCGGATACGACCGACTCGAAAACAGCCCCACCGCCAGCGTGCCCCAGATCCCGTTGACCAGATGCACCGACAGCGCACCCACCGGATCGTCAATCCGCAGCCGATCAAATACAAGCACGGCCTGAACTGCCAAGACGCCCCCGATGGCACCGATCAGCAGTGCCGACCCGACGGACACAAATGGACACGCCGCTGTAATCGCCACCAGCCCGGCCAGAGTGCCGTTGATCGACATGCTGAAATCCGGCTTTCCCAGTCTGACCCACGCCAGGGACGTGGCGGAGATCAGGCCGGCCGCCGCGGCCATATTGGTCGTCACCATGGCATGACTGATCCCCGCTGGCCCAACTTCCCCAACTGGGAAGAAAATTGCCGGCGGCGAAAATTTTTCCCAGTCTTTTCGGCGTGCTGTTTTCGTAAGTCGTTTGGCGTCGGTTTGAAACATGATGTAGTGACGACCAGACCTCTTGGCGGTCTCAA
>SYLK01000527.1 GCA_005809115.1 Planctomyces sp.
AGCTGATGAACGGATCCAGCGAATCCGAATTCGAGGCGCAGGATTCCTGCGGCCGAAGTTTTCATGAGTTTGTTCAACTGATTTTTTGGCCGGTCCTTAACCGCCGGACAATCAGACGACTTAACTCCGGCAGGCCGCGGCCGGTGACCGCCGATATCAGCAGTACGTCGCGTCCGGAGATTTCGCGAATCAGCTCGGCACAGGTTTCGGCATCCGGCAGTTCCGCCTTCGTGACACACAGAATTTCGTCGCGTTCGGCCAGCGCCGGGTCATACAGCCGCAGCTCTTCCCGAATCTGCTCGTAGTTGTCCAGCGGATCAGACTGGTCCAGCGGGGCAGGCTCGACGAGGTGGACAAGGACCCGAGTCCGCTCGACATGCTTCAGAAATTCGTGGCCCAGACCGGCCCCGTGATGAGCACCCTCAATCAGGCCAGGAATGTCGGCCAGCACGAAGTCGTGTTCGAACCCCACATGAACCAGACCCAGATTCGGATACTTCGTGGTAAAGGGGTAATCGGCGATCTCCGGCGTTGCCCGGGACAGCCGGCTCAGCAGCGTGGACTTGCCGGCATTCGGCTTCCCGATCAGTCCCACGTCGGCGATCAGCTTCAGTTCCAGCACGATTTCGCGGTACTCGCCCGGAAATCCGTCCTCACACTCCCGCGGTGCGCGGTGCGTCGAGGTGGTAAATTTCATATTCCCGCGACCGCCACGCCCACCTTTCGCCACGATCACCCGGTCACCATCGTGCTGCAGGTCCTGCAGCAGATGACCATGCGCGCGGTCCAGCACCAGCGTGCCAGGCGGGACCAGAATCACATCATCTTTTCCGCCCGTGCCGTAAAGCTGGCTGCCCATGCCGTGCTGGCCGCGTTCCGCTCGCCAGTGCCGGTGACCGATCAGATTCGACAGAGAACCCTGGTTGTGGTCAGCCTGAATAATGATGCTGCCGCCGTGGCCCCCATCCCCGCCATCCGGACCACCGCGCGGAACATAAACCTCGCGGCGGAAACTGCTGCAGCCATTGCCGCCATCGCCCGCCTGACAGTTCAATATCACCCGATCCACAAACATGAGCCCACCCCGCTGTTGCGTCAGACATCACCAACGCGTGATTCTACCACAGTCTCGCGCATAACGGGATCCCCTTTCGGGCACGAATTCTCCTGATTGCGGCTCTGTCAGTCGCCTCCTGCGGCACTCCCGGTCGCCGGGGCAGTATCCCCGGTCGCCGGGGCAGTATCCCCGGTCGCCGGGGCAGTATCCCCGGTCGCCGGGGCAGGATCCCCGGTCGCCGGGGCAGGGCTCCAGACGCCCAGATCGTAACGTTTCCAGAATTCCTGAGCGCTCATTTCCGTTTCCACCTCCGGCTGAATCTGGACCAGAGAGGACATACTGCGGATCACCTCAAATCCGGCCGTAATCCGCTCGGGAGTCAGGATCAGCCTCTCCAGCTGCAGATGTCTCAGCGGCCGCAGATCCGTGACCTCCGTGTCAGCCACATTCAGCCGCTTCAGTGTGGTTATGTCTGAGAGGGGCTGCAGATCAGCCACCGCAGTCTGCTGAATGTCGAGGCTGACCAGCTTCATTCCTGACAGCGGCTGCAGACTGCTGATTCGGGTCATCGGAACCCACAGGGAGGTCAGCGGCATCCCGGAAAATTCCTGCAGGTCCGCAATGGGGAGTCCCAGCAGATTGAGCTGACGCAGAGGCATGCCCCGGAGCACCGACAGATCAGTGACCTGAGTATGCTGCAGCTTCAGAACTTCCAGTCGCATCCCCTCCAGCACGCGGATATCACTGACTGGTGTTGATTCCAGGATCAGTTCCTGCAGCGGCATTCCGGCGACTGGTGACAGATCGGATACATCCGTCATGCCCAGGTCCAGAAATCGGAGTGGAAGTCCGCGCAGCGGTTCAATCGATCGGATGCCCGACTGATACAGCTCGGCTCTCACGATCGTGTTTCCCGCCAGCGTGAACTTTGCCCGTTCATTTGCCCGCAGCCGTCTCCGCAGGTCGGATGGCACGATCTGAATCGTGGACGCGTCCGGCCGATCGCGGAACTGCGACGCAGAGGTTGGCACGGAGACCGTGGCTTCCCCGGTGGAATCACAGCCGACGCTGCTCAACTCAAAGGTGACGGTGAGGCTGAAAATCGCCAGATACTTCGTTCGTCTCATTGGGGTGTCCATGCCCTGGCCATTTCTGAAAACTGTTCACCACGATCCCGATAGTCCCGATACCAGTCGAAGCTGGCACAACCAGGTGATAATAACACAGTGTCGCCCGGTCGGCTGAGAGCAACTGCCTGCAAAAATCCGTCGGTCGGGTTCCGTGCGACTCGAACCGCCGTTTCATTCTGCCGATCCTGTGCTCTGATCAGCCGTTGCAGCATCGGCGCTGTTTGTCCCAGCAGCACCACGCCGGTGGCATGCTGCGCAATTTCCGCCGCGAATTCCGCCAGATTCTGGCCCTTGTCGTAACCTCCTGCCAGCAGGATGATGCGGCCATTGATTGCCCGCAGACCCTGAATCGCGGATTCGGGGGTCGTGGCCAGTGAATCATTCACGAACCGGCGTCCGAATCGTTCGGCCACAAACTGCAGCCGATGCGGCAGCGGAATAAACGACATCAGCGCGTCCGCACAGCCCGCCGGATCCGCCCCCGCCAGCCACGCGGCACAGGCGGCCGCGGCTATATTCAGGCGATTGTGTGCTCCCGGCAACTGCGGTGGCTGGGCGCCCCGCATGGTGTCCTCGATACGACCGGAACGCAGCACCAGACAGCCAGGTTCCAGAAACACACCGTCTTCCTCCGTGTCGCCGTTCCCAAACCGGAAGACGCGCGCTCGCGCGCGCCAGCCCGGATCGCTCCCGTTCACCGTCGGCAGGACCGCTGCGTCCGTCGGGAGCTGGGAGTCGAGAATGCCCTGCTTCGCCCGGCGGTAAGCGGCCGCCGTCCCATGCCAGTCCAGATGGTTCGGGGAAAAATTCGTGATGACAGCAATCTTTGGCCGAAATCGGCGCTGGCGGAGCAGTTCGAGCTGAAAACTGCTCAGTTCCAGGACCACGATGTCGCCCGCTGCAATCCGATCCAGCTGGTCGAGCAGACTGATGCCGATATTGCCTCCCAGCCAGACACGGCGTTGCTCGTTCTGCCAGGACTGCTGCAGCAGATGGTGGATCAGCGCCGACGTGGTTGACTTGCCATTGCTTCCGGTCACGCCGATGACTGTTGCCTGGTTCGCACGGCAGAACAGTTCGATCTCGGATGTGATCTCAACTCCCAGCCCCCGGGCCAGCAACACGCCGGAATGGTCCGGCCTGACGGCCGGGTTCACCACCAGCACATCGCATTCCCGAAAGACCGCTTCCGGATGCCCCCCCAGCACAAAACGCTGGATGTCAACGTCTGACAGCTGCTGCATTGAATCCCGCAGCAGAGTTTCGTCCTGCAGGTCCGTGACGGTGACGAGTGCGCCGAGCCGCGCAAGGTACCGCGCCGCAGCCACCCCGCCCGCATTCCTCCCCAGGCCCAGCACGGTAACGCGCCGTCCGGCGAAGTCTGTTTTCGGATTCACGCCACCTGACAAAGACAGTTCGATCTCTCCTGTGCCACGCCACATGCCGGCGGCGAATCCGGCCGCACCGCTCACTCGTCAGCCGGTCGCGACTCGCCGCCGCTGGCGAGTCGCCGCAGATCGGGCTGCAGACGCTTCAGGCCGACTTCCATTGTCACCACCGGCTGGTACTGAAAGTCACGCTGGGCGGCGGCGATGCTGTACGAGTGTGAACCCGACAGCTGCGCTGCCAGAAAACGAGTCATCGGTGGTTCGCCCGGCAGATGCAGCAGGCGGTACAGAACTTCCAGCACTCCCCCGATGGCTGCCGCCTGCCTCGCCGAGATGCTCGTTGTCACGCGCGGCAATCCTGCCAGACGGAGCAGCTGATTGACCCAGTCCCAGAGGTTCACGGCCTGCGGTTCGTTGACAAAATAAGCGCGTCCCGCGGCCGTGGCAGCATCCCGCAGCGACCTTTCCGCCTGCAGATGCGCTGCAGCGGCGTTCTCGACATATGTCACCGAAACCATGTTCCGACCAGCGCCCACGCGGCGGAGCCGTCCGGAACGAGCGCGATCAATCAGCCGCGGAATCAGATGATTGTCGCGGGGACCCCAGATCAGGTGCGGACGCAGAGACACCGTCCGCAGCGGATTCGAATCACTCGCCGCCAGCACGGCCTGTTCGGCGAGCGCCTTGGAGCGAGGATAATGGCAGAGCCAGGTCTCGGGGTACGCCAGCGTTTCATCGGCGTCAACGTGATCGCTGCCGTCGAACACAACACTCGGCGAACTGGTATAAATCAGCCGCCGCACGCCATGCCGCCGACAGCCGGAAATTACGTTGTGTGTCCCGATCGTATTCGTGCTGTGGAAATGCTCCCACGAGCCCCAGACACCCGGGACTGCTGCCGTATGGAACACCGCGTCAATGCCGTCACAGGCGGCTTCCACAGCGCCGCGATCCCGCAGATCACCTTTGACCACGGCCACATTCAGGGCAGTCAGAGACCGGTAGGTCCCCCGACAGAACACGCGAACCTCATGGCCCGCTGCCAGCAGCTGTTCGACAATGTAGAGTCCAAGAAACCCCCCGCCTCCCGTGACCAGCATCCGCATCAGAGACTCACAAGCTCCCGGTTCTGAGAAACTCGTGACGGACCGGAACCGTGACTCGTCCGCCATTACCGGAAATCAGTGTCATCTGACCAGGCGCAAACTCGATCCGGGCGACGATGTCGAAACCCGCCGACACTCGGACTGCCCCCTGAATGTAATTCACCGTCGTCGGCCGGTCTTCCCGCAGAACCAGACACGTCGGGATACCCTCTTTTGTGAGCAGGTTGTCTTTCACCGAAGCTGCCAGCCCGTCAGCAAAGTACGCCGTCACGTCTTCCAGTCCCAGACAGTTATTGCGGCCGTTCCACGGATGCCCATGCCGACCGTGATTCTCCATCCAGAACACGGTCGTTCGCAGCACATCCGGGTCCTTCAGGGAAAACCACACGTATCCCGCATCCGCAAAGGTCGCCGTGGTCCAGGCCGGTCCTTTCGTCTGCTCCCATGGCTGATTGATCAACTGAATCAGATCGGCAAAACCAGTCTGGCCGGGCAACCGGCTGAGGTCCGCATCCGGTGCACCCTTCCAGCCCACCGGAACCTTGTTCAGATTCGTGAAGCGTGCGCCCGGCAGCAGTCGCTGATATTCGCCCTTGCCCGGATCACTGAAGACTCCGGGGTACGTCATTCCAAAGCGGATGGAACTTGTCGAAATCCGCACGCTGCCTTCCTTGTCAGGCATGGCCAGAGTGGCATGGTGCCCCAGGGGAACCGGGCCGGCAAAGCCTTCAATCGTATGTTTCGAATACACGATGTTGTGGCCTTCGACGAGCGACAGTTCCTTCGTGACGCGTCCCCGGCGGACCGTCGTGTCCAGTGCCAGTGTCACGCTCGTCACCGGGCCGCTGTGTTTCGTGCCGAGATGTTGCCATGCCGATCCCGCCACTTCGCCGTGCGGCGGATGACGTTCCCCCCCGACTTCGTCCGTGTTACCGCCGAACGGCATGCAGAAAAAGTCCCCCCGCAGCGGGACCAGCACCGGCACCGGCATCGCCGCCGGAGGGTCGAACTGCCACGGACTGACGTAGTACGGGTTTACCGGCTGAGCCGTGTCGCGAAAAAACGTGACGGGCGACATGTGGCCGCCCAGACTCGTCACTGCCAGCTCCACCTGGGAATTCGCTATCACGTGACTGGGCTGGGAATGAATGATGCGAACCGGCTCATCCGCCGCCGCTGCCCCGGCTGCAGCAGTCCCGACCACCATCGCCCCGGCCACTGCCAGCATGCAGCCTGCCTGCATGCAGCCCGACTGCATGCAGCCCGCCAGCAGGGCCGAACTTTCAAGGATCGTCTGCAGGTGATTCATCGCCATCATTCCATCCTGATTCGAAAGGACTCGCGGACATGACCGGGTCAGACGCCCGTTCCCGGTCGTTTTTTAAACAGTGTCTCATTCCAGGACAGCGTGAGCCTGTCCTGATCTTGTCAGAGCCGCTCAGGAACCGCATGACAATCAGTAGCCGGATGCACCCTGAGTCGGGCAGGCTTCCAGCCTGTTTCCGGATTCACAGGCTGGAAGCCTGCACCACAAACCGGTTCTTATCGTGCCGTCCAGCCCCCGTCGACCGTGACCATGCTGCCTGTCATATAGCTGCCGGCCGGACTGGACAGAAGAATCGCGGCTCCCTGAATCTCCTTCATTTCGGCCCAGCGCTGCAGTGCGACCGCAACAATGATCGATTTTTTTGCTTCGTCCGTATCCGCGATCGGGAGATTCATCGGAGTCAGAAACGGCCCGGGGCAAATCGCGTTACACGTGATCCCGAACGGCGCCAGTTCCAGTCCCAGCGCCCGCGTCATCTGCACCACCGCTCCCTTGCTGCTCGTGTAGGGCGTTCGATTCGAAAGACCGACCAGTCCCAGAGTGCTGGCCAGATTCACGATCCGCCCGTATCCAGCCGACTTCATGTGCGGGATGACCGCCTTGCAGCACAGCCAGGTCCCGTCGACATTCGTCCTCTGGACCTGCTGAAACTGCTCGTAAGTAATGTCATCGATGCTGCCGCGAATGTTGATTCCCGCACTGTTGATCAGAATGTCAATCCGCCCGAACTGACGCATGACGGTTCCAACGCAGCTCGCGACCTGATCCGGCTGGACCACGTCCGCCGCGATCGCCGCCGTGCGCACGCCGAATCCGGCGGCAATTTCATCCGCCACTCCCTGAGCCTCCGACTGACTGCGACTGACCAGAACAACCGCTGCGCCCGCTGATGCCAGACCGGCGGCCATGGCAGCCCCCAGACCTTTCGAACCACCCGTCACGACCGCCACCTGACCGGTCATGTCGAACTGTCGCACACCGGGCAATGACGCCAGCTTCGCACTTTCAGCCATCTTCAGGGAACTCCCGGTCCACAGATACGCACCGTCGGAAACCGGCAGCCGGACGAGGAACCCCACACACTCCGCCCCGGGTCGCTGTCCAGCCGCCTCACACAACTTCGCAGTCTCTCATCCCCGCCCACAAATGGCAATCTCGCAAAACCACTCCCCGCGGTTCATTGGCCGATACGAAAAATCGACCCGAGTCCATACAATCACCGGTTTCCCGCCAAAAAGTCACTCACCTGCCCGCTAAGGACCGGCCAAAAAATAAATTGAACAAATTGTCTGGTCAGGGAAGCGCAGCGCCCCTGACCAGAGTCACGCTGGTGTGTGACAGCGGCTGGACCTGAATGTTTCGTTGTGGCCGTACAATTGCTGCATGAAATCATCGGC
>SYLK01000528.1 GCA_005809115.1 Planctomyces sp.
CCTGCGATCACCAGCAAATCCTCCTCGAAAAACTCCGACTCAAACTGCCCGCCAAAATAATCCAACGCAAAATGTAGTGTAAACTTTTGGGCTCAAACCGCAGAAAATACAGTGTTTCTGAAACGAGTTGGGGAAGTTGGGATAGCCGCATCTCTCCAGTTGTTCGACGATGTCGCTGAACCGGGCACGCGATATGGCCTGACAAAAGGCGAAGCGTTGCTCTACCATTCCCCCGGCGGTTTCGATCATCTGCCGAGTCTCGGCCGGGACGTCCCGCCATGCGGGGTCAGGCGGGGCATCGACCCAGTGTGGCTCGACTGCCTTCTCCAGCTCGAGTTCCAGCTCGCGGATGGCAGCCTCACCGTGGCGGGCCAGCACCGGGAACAGCCCTGCGAATTGCTGAGGATTGGCGTCATTGAGAAGATCCGCCAGCAGACGGACATCATCCGCCGCATAATCCGCCAGAGTGGATGTGGCCAGCGCGAGTTGCAGCTCGCCCAGCTCGTGGTTGCGAAAGATCGCTGCCAGTGGGCCGAGCAACTCCGCGCGGACCGGGCGCAAGGCCTCTTTCCAGTCTCCGAGGAACTCGGGGCTGACCCGGGTGAGCGTCTGCACGACATCCGCTCGAATTGTCTCCCACCGGGGGTTGGAAGGATCGTAGGCCGCCAGCGCACTGGCGGCCCGCAAACGCCGCTCGTCGCTGGTTGCTGACTCCGCGTCCGACCACAGCCAGTCAGCCAGTTTCGCACGGTGCTCGGCTAACGCATCTCTCAGGATCGGAAACTCTCCCGGCGTTGACCGCAGCAACCAAGCATAGAGGGAGTCGAGCTGACTGTCGTCAACCGTCAGCAACGCCAGCGCGACGTGCAGTCTCTCCCTGCTGTGCTCCGCTGCGCCCTCTTGCTGACTTCGCAGTAAAGGATCCGCCCACCTCCGAAGCTGGCTGATCTGATGCACGATCTCCGGTACTTCGGAAAGTTCCGCTTCCAGAAGACGCCGGACCAGCGACAGCGCGTGATGACGGCTGGCCTGTCGCATCAAACGCCGCTGCTGCTCGGTCCACAGTTTGCGGTCTGTGTGCCGACGAATATTCACGTATTCCTGCCAGTCCGGCAAACGCCGGTTTTCCGGTTTCGCGTTCCAGAAAGCGGCCCGCTCGGCCAGTTTCAGTTCTGCTCGACCGCGGCGGGTTTCCTTTTGCTTGCGGGTCAGCCATTCCCGCAGCGACGGCACCAGATAGTCGTGAGTCAGCTGATAATACTGTGACCGGGAATCACTCTTCGACTGTGACTCATGCCCTTCCGGATCCGTGGGAGTAATCAGTCGCAACTCGCCGTCCAGAATTCGGAGCACATCGTAGAAATCGGACGGTCGATTCTGATAGCCGGCAGCTTCCTGCAGAGCTGCGTGCGATCGCATGTGGCCTTTGATGTCGGTTGTGAGTTCCGGAAGGAGCGCGTTAAGGATTCCTCTCGCCGCGACAGCATGCAGACGGTGATCCGGATTCGCTTTGCGACTGCTGAACGTTTCCTCCAGAAAATTGACGCCGATTCCCTTAGTACCGCCCACCTCATCCAGTGTCGCCATGATCCACGGTTTGTTACGGATCATTTCCGCGAACAACGATAATCGAACTGAGACGACTTTTCCGTCGACCGCCAGGCCAGTCACCACCGTGGTCACGAATTCCTGCTCGCGATCAGTCAGCTTGCTGACCTGTGCTGGCAGTTTGCCAAATGCCTGACCAAACTTCGTCAGGACTTTCGCAGCGTGGTCGATATCGAACAGGTCGACCAGCGCGAAGTTATGACCTTCCACGATTCGAGTATCCAGGGCCCGCATGAAGCGCTAGGCGGCCATCGCAAAATCGTCTCGCACCATGACGATGGCTTGCAGACGCCCGCCATCGCATTGCCGCAGGGACTTCACCAGTTCGGCCTCCGGTTCCGCCAGGTGGGCCTGCAGCCACTGTTCAAACTGGTCGACGATGATGACGACCTTGTGACCCTGACCGCGTCTCAGAGCGGACAGGGTGTCAGCCAGCCCCAATGTCTCCGACAGTTCCGGCAATCGTTTCCGTAAACCTCTCAGGATACGGGCTTCGGTGTCTTCCGTTGTCGCCTCGACGTAGATCGCCACGACATCTTTTGCCAGATGCGGCAGCAACCCGGCTTTTACCAGTGACGATTTCCCGCAACCGCTGGGGCCATAAACCAGTCCTGCGCTGAAGGTCTGCTCGGGATCGGTTTGTTCAATTCGTTGTTTCCAGAAGGCAATGCTTTCCGGCAGACCGTCGCGGTTCCTTGAGCCCGGCAACAGGTCCAGAAAGAAGTCGGCATCTCCTGCATCGAACGACCGCAGTCCTTTTGGCATGACCTGCACGCCTGTCTTCGACTGCTCTGTCACGCTTGTTTGTCTAAGCCACTGTTCCAGATCTTCCGAGAATTCAGCAGCTGTGGAATATCGTTCCGAGGCTCGCTTTGACAGAGCCTTCAGACAGATGCGGTCCAGTTCCGCCGGAATTGAGTCCAGCAGTTCACGCGGCGGCCTCGGTTCAAACGAGATCACCTGATGCAGCGTTTCCAGTGGGGAACTGCCGCGAAACGGTTTCCTGCCGGTCAGCAGTTCGTACAGAATCACACCCAGTGAAAAGATGTCGCTGCGGCCATCCAGGCGATGGCCTTCCCCTTGTGCCTGTTCAGGACTCATGTAAGCCGGCGTTCCGGCGATGGCGGATTGCTTCAGATAGTCCTCTTCGCGAATCGCCAGTCCAAAGTCGGCGACGTACGGCGTGAGGGACTTCTCGTCAATCAGGATGTTGGCCGGTTTGATGTCGCGGTGGATCAGCCTCTTCTGATGAGCGTGCTGCAGGGCCACAGCGACCGTTGCCACCAATTGAGCGGACTCACCTGCGGGAGGGCGACCGGCCTTGATGCGATCGTCCAGTGTCGATCCTTCAATGAACTTTGACACCACATAGATGGAACCGTCCAGAGTCCGGCCCATATCGTAGACGGGCACAATATGCGGATGGTCCAGGCTGGCCAAAGTGCGGGCTTCGGCCAGATACGCTTCGGCGTCTTCCGGCTTCTGAAACCGGGCTTTGGTCGGCACCTTGATGGCCACCTGCCGTTGCAGCTCTTCGTCAAAGCCGAGGTAGACTCGTCCGAACGCCCCTTCACCCAGAACGCGATCCAGGCGATAGCGGCCCTTCTGCTGCACACCGATCGCGCTGCCAGTGATGTATGTGACGGCAGA